>JAMOMX010000366.1 GCA_027066935.1 Sulfurimonas sp.
AAAATAGCTAAAGAGATTGGGGCTTCAAGTTGTTTAATATTTTTAAAAACTTTATCTAAATCAGTAGCCCACTGCAAAGCTGAGGCTGAAAATATAAAATCATAATTATAAGTTTTAAGCGATTCAAACAATCTCTTATCATTAAAATCACCATATATACATTGAATTTTTTTTGATTTTGGATGAAGTTCAAGCATCCCCTTGGCAAAATCAATACCTGTGAAATATTTGTATTTCCAATCTATATTTTTTACTAAACTTCCATCTCCACATCCTAAATCTAAAATATTTTTTGGTTTACGAGAGTTTTTCTTTAAAAGATGTTTTATAACTTTATTTTGAATAATATTATATGTTGCATAGGAATTTGCATACTTTGAAAACTCTGTACTTATTTTCATCTTCTATTTACTGCTAAAGATAATATAAAAATACTTAAAACTGATAGAACAATAGTAGCACCTGATGGTAATGAAAGGTAATAAGAAAATATCATCCCACTCACTACACTTATTATTGCAAATAAAAGTGATAATAGTGATGTCCTAAAAAATCCTAATTTAAATTGTAATGCTGAAATAGTTGGGATAACCATCAAGGCTCCTATAAGTAAACTTCCAACTACTCTGATAGATAAAGCTATTATAATAGCCACAACTGTTACTAATAAAAAATTTAGAAACCTTACTTTAATTCCGCTAACTTGTGCAATCTCTTCATCATAGGCTATAAAATAAAGCTCTTTTGCGTAAAGTAAAAGCACTCCTAAAGCTAATGATCCAAAAATAAAAATAGTAATAACATCCTCTTTAGTAACTGAAAGTATCGAGCCAAAAAGATATGAAAAAAGTGAATTGTTAAAAGCTCCGCCTAGGGATACTATGATTACAGCAATAGCTAATGAGCCAGAGAGCATAATTGCTAAAATTGCATCTGAATACAAAGAAAAGTGTTCACGAAGATATTCTATTATCCAAGCAGAAATAATTGCTACTACTACTGCCATCCATAAAGGGTTAAAGCCAGCGACTATACCAACCGCAACTCCAACTAAAGCAGAATGAGCTAATGTCTCACTAATCATAGAGTATCTTCGAAGTACAACAAATGTTCCACTAACAGATGCTAAAACTGCAATGATTATCCCAGCTAAAAAAGCTCTTTGCATAAATTCATATTCAAAAATTTCTAACATATTAGTGTCCATGCTTGTGATTATGAATCAAATGTGCATCTATACCATAAAGCTCACTCATCTCTTGGCAACTTAAAGCTTGTTTTGGATTATTGCAAGTGGTAAGTTTTTGATTTACACTAAAAAGCCTTGCTATATCATCAGCTATAACACCAACATCGTGTGTTATGAAAACTATAGTTATCTTTTGCTCTTTGTTTAGCTTTTTTAATAAGGTGTAAAATCTATTTTGAGAGATTGCATCTACACCTGTATTTGGTTCATCTAAAATTAAAATTTCTGGTTTTGAAGCAAGTGCACGTGCACACATCACCCTTTGCCTTTGTCCTCCTGAGAGTGTCCCTATCATTTTGTTTTTTAAATCAACTATATCCATTTTTTGCATTGCACTATGCACCGCTTTTTTATCTTCCTCTGTAGTCTTTGAGAAAAATCCTTTTTGAGAGATAAGTCCCATATTTACAATAT
The DNA here is from genome assembly GCA_027066935.1 of Sulfurimonas sp. Classification (GTDB taxonomy): domain Bacteria; phylum Campylobacterota; class Campylobacteria; order Campylobacterales; family Sulfurimonadaceae; genus Sulfurimonas. The sequence continues at coordinate 1,664 of JAMOMX010000366.1, forward strand.
CTAAAACAGTTGCTGGAAAATTTGCATCAACATGAGATGCACGCTGGGGGACATAACCAATTTTATACCAATCTCTAAAATCTTTTATTTTTTTTCCAAAAATCCTAATCTCACCAAAAGTTGGCTGCTCAAGCCCTAAAAGCAAACGGATAAGTGTTGTTTTTCCACCACCGTTTGGTCCAATTATTGCGATATATTGTGCATTAAAAATTTCAAAAGAGATATTTGAGAGAATTTTTACATCTTTAATATTAAAACTAAGATTCTTTACATCAAAAATAGGAACTTTAAAATTCATCGGCATCTATTGGCATTCCAAAGCTTTTGCAATTTTTTGTATATTTGTATCCATTATATCTATATAGCTTTTACCAATCTCTTTTTTAGTTATATTTCCAAGAGGTTGCAATACATCTACCTTAACGTTCATATCTTTAGCAATCGATTTTATTATTTTATCACTTACAAAACTTTCAAAAAATATAGTTGTTATGTTATGCTCTTTTATAATTTTATGAATATTTTTTATATTTTTTGGCGATGGCATCATTTGTGGAGATAAACCACTTAGTGACTCTACCTTAAAGTCATAACTATTGCTTAGGTATGAAAAAGCGTTGTGATTAACTACTATTAGATCTTTTTTACATGAATTAAGTTGTTGTTTATATTTTTCATCAAGATTACTTAAGATTTGAGAGTATTTATCTGCATTTTTTTGAAATAGTTCTTTATTTTTTGGTAATATTTTTGTAAATTCATCTCTTAGCACCTCAGTAATCTTAATCATGTTTTTTAAATCTAACCAATAATGTGGATCTGTGGAGTGTTCACTGTGATTATGACCTTCATGATTTTCATATCCACAACCTCCATTTTCTAATGATATTAATTTTACATGTTTTGACATGTCAATACTGTTTTTTACAGGAATTCTAGCTATCCATGGTTCTAGTGAAGCTCCACTAAAAATAAAAAGTGAACTATCTTCAATTTTTGACATAATTTTTGGTGTTAATTCAAAACTATGGGCATCTGCGCCAAATGGTAAAACCATTGAAAGATTTAAACTATCTCCTGCTATATGTTTTGCTGAATCATAAAGCGCAAATGTACTTAAAATAACACTAGGTTTAGTTTTTTCTTTTTTAGCATCCTCTTTTGAAACTACTATTTGCAGTAAAAATATTACTATTATTGTTATAAATATTGTATTTTTCAAGTTCATCTAATTATCCAAAAATTTTTCAAATTATAGCGTATTTTGTAATATAAAATAATTTGGGTATAATTCGCCACTTTAATATGGCGCGAGCCAAACAGGAATATATAAATGACAACTGGTTTATTAGTTATTGTTCAAATAGTTTTAATGATAATTTTAGTTATCGCTGTTCTATTGCAAAAAAGCTCAAGTATAGGTCTTGGCGCATATAGCGGCTCTAATGAGTCTGTATTTGGAGCTAAAGGACCTAACAGTTTTTTAGCAAAAGTAACTTTTACAATCGGTTTTTTATTTGTTGTAAATACAGTTACTCTAGGTTATATGTATTCACAAGCAGCTCAAGCATCAGTAGTTGATGATATGATTGAAAATGTAAATGTAATAGCTCCAAGTGCTCCGATAACCATAGAAACAAACACTACGAAATAGGAAAGTTCAATGTTAAATGAAATTTATGACGAATGTGAAACAAAAATGAGTTCGAGTATTGAGCATATGCAAAGAGAGTTTAAAACTCTTCGCACTGGTAAGGTAACTACTGCTGTTTTAGATAATGTAAAAATTGATTATTATGGAACTCCTACACCCCTTGATCAAGTTGGGTCTGTTTTAGCTACTGATGCTACTACGATTGTGGTTAATCCTTGGGAAAAAAATCTTTTAGGAGATATTGAGAGTGCTATTAGCGCTGCAAATATTGGTGTTCATCCAAATAATGATGGTGATCAAATTAAACTATTTTTTCCACCTATGACAGTTGAGCAAAGACAAGATGCTGTTAAAAAGATGAAAGGGATGGGTGAAGATGCTAAAGTTTCGGTAAGAAACGATAGAAAGCACTCAAACGATAAAATTAAAAAACTTGAAAAAGATAAAGAGGTTACAACTGATGAATCTAAATCTGCTCAAGAACATATTCAAAAAACTACCGATAAATTTACAACTCAAATTGATTCTATCTTAAAAAATAAAGAGTCAGAAATACTTAAAGTATAAAAATGGATGTAAAACAAATTTACATAGATGCAGATGCTCTTTTAGAGGGGCATTTTAAGCTTAGTAGTGGTAATCATTCACAATTTTACCTACAATCTGCAAAAGTACTGGAAAACCCAAAAACTGCCAAAATTTTAGCTCAAGCACTTGCAAGTGAAATAAAAGCTAGTGGTTTAGAGATAGATACAGTTTGTGCACCTGCTCTTGGTGGGTTAATAGCTGGATTTGCATTAGCTAGCGCACTTGATGTTCGCTCTATTTTTGCTGAGAGAGTTAACGGAGAGATGAGTATTCGTCGTGGTTTTGAAGTAACAAAAGGTGAGAGAGTTTTAATATGTGAAGATATCATAACAACTGGTGGTTCTGCAATGGAAGCAGCAAGAGTTATTGAATCTCTTGGTGGTAAAATTGTTGGTATTGCAGCATTAGCTAATCGTGGTTTTTGTAAGCGTGAAAATAGCAATATTGAAACTAAACCAAACTGTAAGTTACCTCAAGATATCCCATTTTTTGCACTTGAAGATTTTACATTTGATATATACACCCCTGATAGCTGTCCCCTTTGTAAAGATGGAAGTCAAGCAATAAAACCAGGAAGTCGCGGAAATTAATACTTTAATTGGCAGCTAACCATACTCTCAACTAACACTCTTCCTACTTCTAGTTTTCCATCAACCACAACTGTAATATCTAAATCTTCAAGAGCTTCTTTTTCTTCAAGGGACACAACTTTTACAATAAGGTTAATATTTTTTGTATATTTTAAAACTGCTTCACAAATAGCTCGTTTTTTATTTATATTATCAAGGGTGACTATTATAGCAGCAGCATCTTCTGCATTTAAGGCTTCTAAAATTGGAAGCTTCGACATATCTCCTAAATATGCCTCTTTATCCTCATCCATAGCCTCTTTTACATGTTTAGGTGAGTTATCAATAACTAAATACGATGCATCAATTTTATCAAGGTTTTTAGCTACAAATTTACCAACTATACTATAACCACAAACTATTACATGATTTTTTCTCCCCTTTACCGATGCGGTATCTATATATATAGTGTCATCTTTGGTAAAAGAATCAACAAAAGTACTTATTTTTGATATAAAAAATGGCGTTACTAACATTGAAAAAATCACTATTAAAATTAATAATGATTCCAAATCTTTGTCTAAAAGTCCACCAGAGCTTGCAACTGCAAAAATTACAAATGAAAACTCTCCAACTTGAGATAGAGCAAGTGCTGTTTTTAGTGATGTTGAGTGTGGTGATGTAAACTTTACAACCATATATGTTATTAATGTTTTTAATGCAAGGACAAGGGCGAAAATAGCGATGATAAGAAGCATATTATTTACAAAATAGATAACATCAATTTTCATACCAACTACAATAAAAAATGTCCCCAATAATATGTTTTTAAATGGAGCTATATCGTACTCTACTTTATGATGATATTTTGTCTCAGCTATAATCATACCAATAACAAATGCTCCAAGCGAATATGTAAACCCAAAGTATGAAGCAAGGACAGAAGCCCCAATAACAATAAACAATACAGAACCCATAAAAAATTCATCAACATCTGAAGCAGCTGAGAAATGAAGTAGCCAAGACACAACTCTTCTACCTACTACAAATAACAATCCTACAACTATAAAAGCACTTAATGCTGTACTTTGTATAATGCTCCAAACTGATTCATCGCCATCACTAATTAAAAAACCTATCAAAATCAAAATAGGGATAACAGCAATATCTTGAAATATTAATATCCCCGTGGAGCGTTGTCCATAAGGTGAATAAATCTCTTTTGAGGATTTTAAATAACTAAGCACTACAGCTGTTGAAGAAAGAGCAAATGCAGTTGAGATGATAAGTGAACTTATAAAATCTAATCCAAATCCATAATGACAAATTAATATAAATATTATGGCAGTAAGTGTTGCTTGCATAAAACCGTTACCAAAAATTTCTGCTTTCATATTATTCATTCTACCAAGCGATATCTCTAGTCCAATTGTAAACATTAAAAAAACTATTCCAAATTCGGCAATATGCTCTAATGTAACTCTATTGTCTACATCTCTTAAATCAAATGCATAAACTAAAATTACCCCTGTGAGAATATAACCAATAATCTGTGATACACCTACGCGCTTTAAAAAAATGTTAAGTAGTGTTGATATTCCTAACGCTATTACTATCACAAATAGTGCTTCATCCATTTTATTTCCTAAAATATTTATTTAAGAAATTATAGCTGAATATTTTAAGTGCATTTATTATATAATCGCGTAATTTATTATTTATGGAGATTTTAGATGACTAAATACATTTTTGTTACTGGTGGAGTTTTAAGCTCCCTAGGCAAAGGGATTACAGCAGCTAGCGTTGGTACTCTTTTAAAACATGCTAATAAAAAAATAGGTATGTTAAAAATTGACCCATATATCAATGTTGATCCTGGTACAATGTCTCCACTTGAGCATGGAGAAGTTTTTGTAACAAAAGATGGAGCTGAAACTGATTTAGACATCGGAAACTATGAAAGATTTTTAGACTCTTCATATTTAAAGTCTTCTAATTTTACAACTGGTCAAGTTTACTCTTCTGTTATTGAGCGTGAGCGTGCTGGGGGCTATTTAGGTCAAACTATTCAAGTTATTCCCCATATTGTTGGAGAGATTGTTAATCGCATTAAGCTTGCGGGTGAGGGTCATGACATCTTAGTTGTAGAGCTAGGTGGTACTGTTGGAGATATAGAGGGTCTTCCATTTATGGAAGCTATTCGTCAAATGAAACATGATGATGATGTAGCCGGAACATTTTTTATACATGTTACACTTATTCCTTATATCAAAGCTGCTGGTGAACTTAAATCTAAACCTACTCAACACTCTGTTCAAGAGCTTCGTCGTATTGGTATTACACCTCAAATGATTATTGCAAGAAGTGAGAATGCACTTCCTAAAACTTTCAAGAAAAAACTTGCTATGAGCTGCGATGTAAGTCAAGACAGTGTTATAGAAGCACTCGATGCTGCAACTATTTATGATATTCCTGTTACATTTTTAAGACAAAATATTTTAAAGCCAATAGCTAAAGAGTTAAAACTCGGCGAACTAAATCCAGACATGGAAAAATGGGATACTTTAGTTAAAAAAATAGTTCAACCAAAAGAAAAAACAGTTGTTGGTTTTGTAGGAAAATATCTTGAGCTAAAAGAAGCATATAAATCTTTAACAGAGTCACTTATTCACTGTGGTGCACATCTTGATACTAGAGTTGAAATTAATTGGGTTGATTCAGAAGAGATAGAAGAAAAAGGTGCAGAGACTCTTTTAGCTGACTGTGATTCTGTTTTGGTTGCTGGTGGTTTTGGAAACCGTGGAGTTGAGGGTAAAATACTTGCAATTGAATATGCTAGAGAAAATAAAGTTCCATATCTTGGAATCTGCCTTGGAATGCAATTAGCACTTGTTGAATATGCTAGAAATGTTCTTGGTTTAGAAGGTGCAAATTCCAGCGAGTTTGATGAAGAGACACCTCATCCAATGGTATATCTAATAGATAACTTCTTAGATCAAAGTGGAGACACTCAGATTAGAACTCATCAATCACCAATGGGTGGAACTTTGAGATTAGGTGAATACCCTTGTGATACAAAAGAGGGCTCTATCTTAAGAGAAGCGTACAATGGTGCTAAAACTATAAATGAAAGACATCGTCATCGTTACGAAGCAAATCCTACATATAGAAAACAACTTGAAAAGGCTGGAATGATTGTTACTGGAGAATCTAATGGTCTTATTGAAACTGTTGAGATAAAAGGGCATCCTTGGTTTTTAGGTGTTCAATTTCATCCTGAATTTACTTCAAGACTTCAAACTCCAAATCCATCTATTTTAGCTTTTGTTAAAGCATCATTGAATGCTGAGTAGTTGCTAAACTACTCAATATTTTAAATTTCTTACTCCTTTTTCTAGATAAATTCGATGAAATGAGATAGCAAAGGCAATATTATAAGCAAAAGGAATACAAAAAATGACAAAATTTTTAGAAGAAACAAATATTATAGATTACTCAAATCAAGAGATACAAAAATTATCAATTAAATTATCAAAAAACTGTGAAACAGAT
>JAMOMX010000367.1 GCA_027066935.1 Sulfurimonas sp.
GCTTCAAAAATTTCAAAACTTTTCTCTTTTAGTACAGCCCCACTAAGTCCACCAATATCTTTTGGGTTTTTAACAAGTGAGTAATCAACAGTAGTATTTGTAGCAATAATCCCATCTGCACCTTTTTGGACTGCCATTTTTGTAAGGGTGAGAGCATCCTCAGGTGTCATGTCTGGTGCAATTTTTAGAAGTATTGGTTTTGATGTAATTTTTTTAGCTTCACTAAATAACTTTTCTATAAACTCTTCATTTTGTAAATCACGAAGTCCAGGAGTGTTTGGTGAAGATATATTTATAACCATATAGTCACCTAAATTGTGTAAAGCTTTTAAAAGAGTGGTGTAATCATTTATAGCTTCACTCTCAGATGTAAGCTTGTTTTTACCAATATTTACACCAATTGGAGTTGTAAAAGGGTAGTGTTTTTTTAATCTTTTTTGAGCTTTAAGTAGCCCATGGTTGTTAAATCCCATAGCATTTTGGATAGATTCCTCTTCAACATGACGCCACATTCGTGGTTTTGGGTTACCAGCTTGAGGTTTTGGTGTGAGTGTGCCAATCTCTGTGTAACCAAAACCTAAAATTTGCATACCCTTTATCATAGTTGCATTTTTGTCAAATCCAGCTCCAAGCCCTATTGGGTTGTAAAATTTGCGTCCAAAGAGTTCTTGTGTTAAAACATCATCACTAATAAAATGAGATTTTAAAAAGAAATTAAAAGGTATTTGACAAACATTTGGCAACCTTAAAACTGCTTCAGCAAGATGATGAGCATTTTCTGGCTGGAGTTTAAAAAGGAATGGTTTTATTGTTTGGTAACTTATCATTTATATCCAATTGTAAGAAATTTAGACATTATACAAAAATCTTAGTAAAGGGAAGTTAATAAACAAAGATAAATAAGTTACTTGATTTAAAAATAATAGATATGATTTTTTGATACAATGTTTTACATAAAAAATATTTCAAATAAAAGGGTAAAAGATGATTACAATTTTAGTGCCATTAGCGAATGGTTTTGAAGAGATAGAGGCTGTTAGCATTATAGATGTATTAAGACGTGCTGAAATTGAGGTTGTGGTTGCTTCACTTGATGAAAATTTATTAGTCAAGGGTGCAAATGGTATAGAAATAAAAGCTGATGTAGAATTAAAAGATGTTTCTATTGAAAATTTAAGCATGATTGCACTGCCTGGTGGGTGGGATGGTACTTATGCATTAGCTGATGATGTTAATGTACAAAATATTTTAAAAGATATGAATAATAGGGGCAAGCCTATAGGTGCAATTTGTGCTGCTCCATTTGCTCTAAATAAAGCAGGTGTTCTAAAAAATAAGTACACTTGTTATCCATCAGTTGAAGAACAAATCCAAAGAGATGGATATATGGGTGATGAAAAAATGGTAGTAGAAGATGAAAATATTATGACCTCTCGTGGGATTGGTACTGCTTTGTGTTTTGCTCTTGAAATAGTTAAAAAATTCAAAGGAATTGAAACATATAAAGCTATAAAATCTGGAATTTTAGCTGATAGTTGTAATTAATACCAAAAACCATTTAAAAGAGATTTATGATTGCTAAGAAGTATGTAAGAATTAAAGAGGATATTATTGTTAAAGATAATATATTTGAATTTGATATATATTTTTACCTAAAAGATGAAGGGTTAGTAAAGCTAATAAAAGAAAAAAACTCAACTCTTTCATCTCATGATGTAATTACAATAAGAGAAAAAAAAGATATATATGTTGGTAAATCTGATAAGCATATATATGAAAAATATTATCAAGAGTATTTAGCTTTAATTGCAAAAGATATTAAAACTAAAAAAATGATAGAAATATATTCAAAAGCTGCTCATGCAATAGAAGAAATTTATAATAATCCAGAAACATTAGGTGGAAATGAAAAATCAAAAGAGGTTGTAAATGATTTAGTATCTACCATATTGGATGATGATTTTACAGTAACTTCTTTGATGAGTATTGCTACACATGATTATTATACACATACACACTCTTTAAATGTAGCTATATATGCTTTAAGTTTAGGTGCCTTTTTAAAATTAGATATTGCATCACTAAAAAGACTTGGACATGCTGGATTTTTACATGACTTAGGTAAAAAAAGCATTGATTTAAAAATTATAAATAAAAATGGAAGTTTAAGTAAAGAGGAGTTTGATATTGTAAAAACTCATTCAGAATTAGGATATATTTTTGCTTTAAAGATGGGTGTAAATAATAAACAAACCTTAGACGCTATTAGATATCACCATGAAAAAATAGATGGGAGTGGTTATCCATTTGGATTAAAAGGGGAGGAGATACCTTTTTTTGCTCGTGTTATAAGTATATGTGATGTATTTGATGCATTAACAAGTATGAGAAGTTATAAAAAAGCTTTAAATACATATGATGCTTTATTTCTTATAAAAACTGAAATGAAGCATCATTTGGATATGGATTTACTAAAGAGCATGATAAAGATGTTTAGATAAAATCATTTCACACTTTTTAGATGTAAAATGATAGTTATGGCTCATAAATAGATATAGCTTTTTTCTCATTATGACCAAAATGTTTTTCTAAATCTGATTGAAAAAGTAATACTGGTACAATTATTAGTGACGCTACAACAGCTGCAACAGTTCCAAATACAAGGGCAACACCAAGTCCGCCAAATACAGCATCGCCAGCTAGAAGTGTTGATGCAAGTATAATAGCTGCTGCTGTTAGTAAGATAGGCTTAGCACGTGTAGCAGCTGAATAAGCGATAGCATCAGCCTTGTTCATACCTTTATCATGCATCAATGATTTTGTAAAATCTATAAGAAGTAAAGAGTTACGAGAACTAATCCCAATAAGTGCAATAAACCCAATCAAGGAGGTTGCAGTTAAAAAGAATGTATCGGCTGTAAAGATATCCATAATCCAGTGCCCAACAATTACCCCAATAATTGAGAGGAATGAACTTAAAAGTATGATACCACTTAAAGTAAAGCTTTTATAATATATTACCATTAGTAAAAAGATAAGTATTAGTGCAGAAATAAATGCAGCTCCTAGTTCAACAAATGTATCAAGAGTAACTTCCATCTCTCCATCCCAGATTATTTTGTAAATTTCGCCAGTTATTTTGTCAGTTAATTGTAGATTAAACATACCAATTTTTTCTATATTATAACTATCAGTAAAAGTATTAAGCATTACATCTCTAGCCTCCATAAGTGGATAAACTTGAGACACCATATCAGTTTCAGCCATTACATTTACCATTTGATGTAAATTTTTATTCATAATTAAAGGGTTTGATTTTTTTGGCACTATGGTTACAAGCTCTGTAATTGGTGTCATCATCCCCATCTTGTTCATCAATTTTAGAGATGATAGTTTTATTTTTACTGATGAGATATCTTTAGATGTGAATTTTTTTGACTCTTTTGATAGGGAGAGATAAATTGGTACTTGATCATCATATATATCTGAATTTTTCACAGCTATTTGCATACCCTCAAATGCCAAATACAATACATCATTTAATTGTTTTATATTTACTCCAGAGCGAGAAACCTTATCTGAATTAACAATAATTTCATAAGTATCATATATTTCATCTTGCATAATGTCTATATCTACTAAGCCATCTGTAGTTTTAAAGACATCTTCTATTTTTTGAGCTAAAACTCTTATCCCATCTGCATTATTTCCATATACTTCTGCAACAATAGCAGCAAGAACAGGAGGACCAGCTGGTGGTTCTACAAAAGATATCTTTGTATTTGGATAAAGTTTCTCACAATTAGATTGAATAATTGGACGAAGTCTTTGTACCATTATATATGATGGTTCATCTCTTTGATGTTTTGGTGCGATATTTAAAACTATTTCAGCTAAATTTTCACTATTTTTAAAATGACTACCTTTTATAAGACCAGCAAAATCAAGAGGTGCGCCCATCCCTAAAAACACTTCAGTATCAACTAAATGTTTCTCTTTTATAATCTCATTAACTACACAAGAAGTAACCTTATTTGTTTGCTCAATTGAGCTTCCATTTGCAAGAGTAACATATATATTAAAAGTATTACTATCTTTGCCAGGTAACATTTTTGCTAAAACCATTTTTGATGGAGCAATCATCAATATTGATAAAATAAAAGCTACAAGGGTGAAAAGAAGTATAACTCTTCTTCGTGTTTTATTTTTTATATTATTAGATATTATTTTTTCAAATTTTTCAAACATTATTTGCTCTCCTCTTTATGATGTTTTGGTTTTTTTAACATTCTGAGTGCTAAATAAGGTGTGAAAATATATGCTACAAACAGTGAAGCGATGAGTGATACAGGGACATTTGCAGGGATTGGTTTCATAAACTGACCCATCATCTGTCCAACAAAAGCCATAGGTATCATAGTCATGATAATGGCAAGTGTTGCTATGTTTGTTGGTGGTCCAATCTCATCAGTTGCTTTAATCATCAAATCATCAATACTTTCATCTTCACTCTCAATAGAGTGAAAGTGTCTATGAATATTTTCTATAACAATAATCGCTGCATCAACTAAAAGACCTAGTGAGAGTAAGAATGCAAAAAGGGTAATACGATTGATGGTTTGATCAGTTAAATAAGCTATAAAAAGTGTAATTGCCAAAATGGCTGGAACAGTAAAAGTAACTATGAGTGATTCACGCCATCCAAGAACAAGAACAAGCAATATAGCAATGATAACAATTGATAAAACAAGATGATAAACAAGTTCATTAACAGCTTCGTTTGCTCTTTGACCATCATTTCTAGTAATTACATAATTTATTCCATTTTTATTTAAGTATTCTTTATATGTTTCTAGTTCATTTTTAACAGCATCTGCAATAACAACGGCATTTGTTCCTTGAAGCTTTGATACAGTTAGTGTAACTTGATCTCTAAGAGGTGTAAATTTACCATCTTTATCACGAACACTAATAAAAGCTGATTTAAAATTTTGAATATCATAACTTTTTTCAACTTTTGCAACTTGCTTTAGATAGATTGGTGACCCCATATACTGTGCAACAATTATATTTGCAATATCTTTAGAGCTTTCAATTGCATTTTTAACTCCAAACATAATGATTTGATTATCCTTTGTACGGTTCTTTATAGCTGGAACACTATATGAGAGTGCTTGAACTGCTTGAGTAATCTGTCCCATAGATAGGTTATAACCAGAGAGTTTATGTAGATCAACTTCTATATTAAATTGAGTTTTATTTCCACCTTTTATCTCTGTTACAGCTACATTTGACAATCCATTTATATGGTGTTGAATCTTTTTTACACTATTATATAGCTCAGTTTTAGATAACTCTCCACCATTTGAAAAAAATGCAACACTCACTATTGGGATATCTACATCAATATCAAGTGGTTTTACAATTGGATCCATCGCACCTATGGGAAAAATATCTGAATTTTGCATAATTTTATCATATATTTTTAGATTTGAATCCTCTTTAACCTCTCCTATAAAAAAAGCAGCATTTACAATACCTACATTGTCCATGGCAGTACCATATATATGCTCAACACCTTTAATCTCTTTTAATTTTCGCTCCAAAGGCTCCACAATAACCCTTTGTATCTCCTCTGCACTTGCTCCAGGAAGTGCTACTATTACAGTTGAGCCACTTACTACCATTTGAGGATTTTCCTCTCTTGGCATAATCTCTAAAGCTAAATATCCAATAGCGAGTAAAAACACACCAAGTACAACGGTTAATGGATTTCTTATAAATCCTTTTGCCAACTTTCCTGCATAGTCACTAGGTTGATATCTGTTTTTTGTTATCATAATTTAGCCTTATGGGATCTCAATAGTTGCATACATACCGGGATATATTGTTTTACTATTGTTTTTAAATGATATTTTTATTTTAAAACTATGTGTCATTGGGTTTGAGTTTGGAATAATAGCACTAACTTTTCCAATTGATTTTATCTTTAAAGATGGAATTTTTACAATTACTTTTGTTCCATGTTTAATACGACTGAGATTATCTTCGGAGATTTCAGCAGCTATCTTTAAATTTGATAAATCTGATAAAACTATAGCTGGCATACCAGGCATTGCCATCTCTCCAACTTTAATGTTTTTAGATACAACTACACCATCATTTGGTGCTACTATATTTAAGTATCTGTATTGGTTCTTAACCTCTTCAAGTCTAGCTTTAGCTATCATAATCATATCTTGCATATTTATATTAGCTAACTCTAACTCTTCTACTTTATATTTTGCAACCATATCTTGTTCAAACAATCTTTTATGACGGGTTAAATTTAACAATAGGTTATTATGTTGATTTTGATACATTTGAAGACTTAACTCCGCTTGTATTTTTGCAGAATCTATCTCTCTTGAATCTATTGTATAAAGTAAATCACCAGCTTTAACTTCATCTCCATCTGAGACCCTTACATCAGTTACAAACCCCATAAAACGACTTGTAATCATCTTTTGGTTATCAGAAATCACACTACCAGAAAGTGTAAGTGTTTCAGCTATTAATGTAGCTCCAAGTGTTAAAAGTATTAAAAATGTCTTCATCATTTTATTTATCTCCATTTGCTAATTTTATTAAAGCGAATATACGCTCATTTCTTTTGTTTAGAGCAATTTTTAGTTGTAGTATTTTTTGAATTTGTTCAGACTGTTTGATAATTACATCACTCATAGATGAGAGTTTTTCTTTATAACGAGCTTCATAGTTTTTATATATCTCATTTGCTAAATCTAACTCTTTTTTTAGTGATGCTATCTCAGAGTCTTGAGTCTCTATCTCTGTTCTTAGTTTAGCAATTTTAAGTTTAATCCCATTTTTTGCTAGTTGAACGCTATATTTAACTTTTAAATGCTCAATTTTTGCTTCTTGAATTTTATAATAATCAACTCCACCATTAAATAAGTTCCATTGAAGTCTAGCCCCAATAGTATATGCTTTATGCTCATTAATATTACCTAAAAATGAGTTGTCAGCAGTTGAAATCTCTGCAAATGCTCCAATCATTGGATAATATGCAGATTTTGAAAGGTCTGTCATTGAATCTCTTATCTTTAAAGCTGTTGAAGCTCTTTTAATATCTAAGTTATTTTGTAGTATATCTTCATCGTTTATATTTGGTACAGCTACACCACCTTCTAAGATTTCGATAGAGTCTACTTTTTGGTTTAGTAAAAAACTAATATAATGATAAAGTAATTTTTGATTATATCTCATTTGTGATATTAAGCGTTCAACATTTCCTTTTTTTGCTTTAACTTCAAGTAGGTCTACTTTTTTTGCGTATCCAACATCTATCATAGTTTGAGTTGTATTTTCAAGAATTTTGATATTATCAAGTATAATACTTAGATGATCTATAGAGTTACTTAGTAAAGCCATATCATAATAACTTTTTTTAAGTTGATATATCTTTTCATCTATAACTTTATCTTTATCTAAAGATTTTAATTCTTTCATCGATTCTAAAATAGATGAATATGAAGTTATTTTAAAGCCAGTAAAAATAGGTAGTTCATATTTTAGTTTTGTTTGAAAGAGTGTACGAGATTCAGGATTGTTTAAATCATCAGGTGCGACTTTCAAAATATTTGGGTTTGTATTGTCAAATTCAGAAAATCCAAAATCCCCAAATGTAGCTTCTCTTGAGGTTAGTTTAAAGCCAAATACATTTAGTGCATCATCAGAGTTAACTATATCTTGAATCAAATCTAGTTTCCCCCAATTGGTACCACTAGCTATATTTATTTTTGATTTTGCAGAATCTACATCAAAGGATGCAGTCTTTATCTCTAAATTTTGTGTTTTTAACATCTCCAATGCTTGGTTTAATGATATAGAATTATTTTGTGATGCTTCTAGGAGCAACACGCTAAACAGAAATAAAAGTACCTTTTTCATATATTACCTCTTCTTATATTTATTATTATAATTAAGTTAAAACTATAACATAATTAAGTTAAAATTATATTATAATTAAAATTTAAATGGTTAAATTATCTTATATTATTATTATTTGCTTAAATTTTAAAGTGCAAATAGTGTAGTATAAGAATTTAAAATAATTATATATTAAGATTATATCACTAAAATGCTATTATTATTTTAATTTTAAAGAGTTTTGTATGTCATATGCATGTCCTATTACATTTAAGAAGGTTGATTCAACTGTTTCAAGGTTTAATGCATTTTTAGTTAGTTTGTTTTTAATCTATTATCTAGTTACATTTAATCAATATATTTTATATTTTTTACTCATAGATTTTACCATTCGTTCGTTTGGTAAAAAAGACTACTCCTTATTATTTCTTATTTCTAAAACTTTAAAAGTAGTTTTGAAATTAAAATCAAGACCTTATGATGGTGGGGCAAAGATGCTTGCTGGTTATTTTGGTATCTTGTTTTTAGTACTGCTTATTATAGGTAACTATTTTTCTTTATCATTGTTTTCATATGTTATTGGTGTTATATTTTTAAGCTGTGCATTACTTGATGTATTTTTTAATTATTGTGTTGGGTGTAAAGTTTATTTTATTATTAAAAAAATATATCCTAGTTTTATGACATAAATGTTAAAATTGCTTAATTAAAAAATAATAGAGTAAATCTTAACCATCAATGAGATTTTTACTTACTTAGGAAAGATAACAGATATGCAGATGATAATAGATTCCTTTCGAGCAAAAGGAAAATTGTTTAAAAAAATGCAAGAAGTTCTTCCAAGAGAACTTGGCATTAGAAACAAGATTAAAATTTATAAAGCAACAGATACAACAGGATACTTCTGGTCAATCTTTGCAATAAGTCAAAAATCAAGACTTCTTATGAAAGATGTTCATAAATTCCAAGAGATATATTTAAAACTATGTGTTTTTTCTGAACATAACTATAAACACAAAGTTCTTTTTATAGATGCACCACTTTGCTCTAAAGCAAAAGCAGCATTTAAAGAGTGTGGGTGGAAAATTCAATAATGCTTTTGTGTGATATTGGAAATACAACTTATAATTTTTTAGAAATAAACTCAAACAATTCTTTAGATTTTAATTACAAAAAATCAGTAAATACTTTTTCCCCAACAGATATAAAACAAAAAGTTTATTATATATGTGTAAATGAAAAAGTTAAAAACAGATTAGAGAACTTAGATAATTGGATAGACCTCTCTTTGAAAATCAACATCGATAACTACTACGATACTATGGGGATAGATCGGATAATGGCATGTGAAGCCGTGAAAAATGGTGTTATTGTTGATGCTGGTTCTGCAATCACTGTTGATGTTGTTCGTGATGGAGTTTTTAGTGGTGGGTTTATCTACCCAGGTGTATCAGCGATGAATAATACATATAAAAATATCTCACCAGCACTCTCTTATGAGTTTAATTACTCACTTAATTTAGATATAATTCCAAAAAATTCCAAAGATGCTATAAGTTATGGGTACTTAAAACTTCTTTATAATGAAGTAAGTTCATATGCAATGGATATAATCCTAACTGGTGGCGATGCAGATAGATTTTTAAAAATATTTCCACACGCTAGAGTAGAGAAAGAACTAATATTTAACGGAATGAAAAAGATAATAAAAAAGGCTGATATATGCTAACAGTTGCACTTCCAAAAGGTCGTATTGCAAAAGATACACTTGAGATATTTGGTAAAATTTTTGGTGATGAGTTCAAGTTTGATGATAGAAAACTTATTTTAAAGACTCCAAATTTTACCTTTTTACTTGTAAGAAACCAAGATGTAGCAACTTATGTATATCATCAAGCAGCAGATATAGGTGTTGTTGGTCTTGATACTTTAGAGGAGCAAGGTCTTGATGTGGTTCGTTTACTTGACTTGAAAAAAGGTATATGTAAAGTAAGCATTGGGATGAAAAAAGGTGAAAAATTTGACCTTAATAAACCTGATTTAAAAGTTGCATCAAAAATGGTAAACATTACAAAAAGGTACTTTGAAGAGAGAGCTGTAAGTGTTGAGATTATCAAGCTGTATGGTTCAATAGAGTTAGCTCCACTTATAGGTCTTGCTGATATGATTGTGGATGTAGTTGAAACTGGTGCTACAATGAAGCAAAATGGGCTTGAAGTTGTTGCGGATATTATGAAGAGTTCAACCTATCTTATAGCAAATAAAAATTCTTATATTGCTAAAAAAGATGAAGTTTTAGATATATATGAAAAAATAAATAAAGTTATAAACGGATAGTTTTTTGACAAACCTAGACCTCTATGCAAGAGCTCAGCATCTTTTGGCCATAGAAGAAGCTACTAAAATACTTCATGATATATATAGGTCACAACTTAAAAATTACAATATTAAAACACTTTTAGATGTTGGTTGTGGTGATGGTAATTTTATACAACAACTTTCAAGTGATGGTATAAAATGTAAAGGGATCGATCTTAGTAAAACTATGATTGATCTATCTATATCAAAAGGTTTAGATGCTGAGTGTATAGATATTGTAGATGAAAATAACAAATATGATGCAATTGTTGCAATATTTGATGTGCTTAATTTTATGGATAAAGATTCACTTTTAAAGTTTTTAGACTCTGTCTCAAACAGGTTAAATAAGGGTGGAGTGTTTATAGCAGATATAAATACATTATTTGGTTTTAGTGAAGTAGCTGATGGCACTATGAGTAATGATACTCAAAATGAATTTTTGAGTATCGATGCAGTATATGAAAATGAAAAACTACATACTATACTTACTTTATTTGAGAAAAACAGCGATAATACCTTTACAAAACATCAAAATACCATTGTTCAATATTTTCATAAAATAAAAATATTTCAAAATTTAAAAGGTTTAAAATTAGTTGAAAAAAGTAAAATTTCACTTTATGCAAAAGATGATAAAGTGTTGTTAAAATTTATAAAATCAAATAAGTGAAATTGCACTTTTAACAGCATTGATATATGAAAGTGTATTTGCTTTGTTTTGATAAGCGATGTCAAATGCTGTTCCGTGATCTACTGAAGTTCTTACAATGGGTAGGTTAAGTGAGATATTTACACTCTCATCAAAGTAAAGTGCCTTTAGTGGTATTAAGCCCTGATCGTGATACATTGCAACATAGTAAGTATGTTTTTGCCTAGCATGAGGGGTAAAAGCAACATCTGGGACTAATGGTCCTAAAAATTGTTCAAATCCAATTTTTTCATTTGCATTTTTTATAGCGTTTGTTATCTCTATCTCTTCATCTCCAAGTACACCATTATCTCCAGCATGTGGATTTAGTCCAAGTACAGCTATTTTTTCACAAGGTAGGCTTTTGTTTAAGTTTATAAAAAAACTTAGTAATTTATCTTCTTTAATTAGTGGTGGCACATCTTTTAAAGCAGTATGTTCTGTATACAGAGCTACATACATTTTTTCACACCCAAGCATCATAATAGCATCTTTATTAAAATGTTTTCTAAGTGCGTCAGTATGACCTTTATACTTTAACCCTGCCATCATCCATGCCTCTTTATTGATGGGCATAGTGACAATAGCATCTGCTTTTTTATTTTTACATAACATAA
This sequence comes from Sulfurimonas sp., assembly GCA_027066935.1. Taxonomy (GTDB): domain Bacteria; phylum Campylobacterota; class Campylobacteria; order Campylobacterales; family Sulfurimonadaceae; genus Sulfurimonas. The sequence goes on from JAMOMX010000367.1 coordinate 11,596, forward strand.
CACCATTCATAAAAGAATCAAAAGAGTAGTTTCCAGAGTTTGTTGATAATTCACCAGCTTTTATATCAAACTCACCATAAACAAAAGATATTTTTAAATTATCTGGCATATCTATTTTTAATAGTTTTAGTGCTTGATTTAACATATATTTGTTTATACAGTAAATTGGATTACAAAGTTTGGATATTTCAGTATGTGCTTTTATTGCTATCTCAATTCCAACACCATTTAAATCGCCTACACTTATGGCAATATTGTGTTTCATCTAGTAGTTAATCTTTTCATCTCTTTTACAGCATCTCCAAGTCCACTAAATACACTTCTAGCGATAATACTTTGACCAATATTTAACTCTGTAATCTCTTTAATATCCATCATATATGAAACATTATGATAATTAAGCCCATGTCCAGCTGCAACCTCAAGCCCTAGTTTTTTAGCATGAATAGCAGCACTTGAAATATCTTCTAAAGATTTTTCAAGTCTACTTTGTAGCTCATAACGAGGAAGTTCTAACTCTTTTATGGAGTGATTTGAATATGATAAGTTAGAGTTTAACATTGCAAAAATATTTGCAAAACTACCAGTATGAAGCTCAACCATCTCAGCACCTATATCTTTGGAAATCTCCATCGCTTCAATGGTAGGATCAACAAAAAGTGAAACAGGGATGATGCTGTCATGAAGTTGCTCTATAGCGTAAGATATTTCATCTGAATATTTTAAGATATTAAGCCCACCCTCCGTTGTAACCTCTTGGCGTTTTTCAGGCACCAAAGTTGCACGGTGGGGTTTTAAATTACAAACTATGTTTATTATATCACTATCAATACTGCACTCTAAGTTAACTGGAAGTTTTGAATGCATCATTATATTTTTTGCATCAACATCTTGTATATGTCTTCTATCTTCTCTAAGATGAATAGTGATTTGATCAGCCCCATTTTCGCATGTTACATGTAAAGCATTTAAAATATCTGGATCATTAACACGTCTTGCTTCTCTTAAAACAGCAACATGGTCTATATTTACACCAAGGTGCATTTTAGTGATATTATTCATTTTATATTATTTAGAACGGTGCAATGGATGTTGGTAATCGTTACGCTCACATGCTGTAAATGTAGCTAAAACAGATAGTGCTATAACTGTAGTAATAAAAAATGTTTTCAAGTTTGTCCTTTAGATTTTATCGATAGATAAATTTTATCTAAAAAGAGTTAAATATAAGTTTATCTATGTTATTTATATCTTTAGTATTTGCAAAACAACTTTTATTTCCACAAATCATAAACTCATCAGTAGTGTCAGATTTTAGCAAGACAAAGGGGTATTTTAATGATGATAACTCATATATATTTTTATTTAAATTATCTTGAGATGATTTAATAATTATACCACCTTTTGTATAGCGAAGAACTTGTTCTATCATTTTTGGATAGATTACACCTCTTCTGCCTAGCTTATAAGAGTTGTATTCTAAAGTTTTAAAAGCAAAATGAGCATATTTTTCATCTTCTAAAAGTGATGATAGTGAAAAAAGGGTATCTACAATTATAGCTACACTACTAGTATAAGTATTATCAGAAATTTCAGCTATAGTTTCAAATTCTCCATCACTAAAGTTCCACTTACCTAGTTTATAAAATTTCTCTAACGCAATATTTGCAAAATTTTGTGCTTGTATAAGATATATCTCTTTTCCTGTAAAGTTATATGCAGTAATTAAAGCTTTTGATAAAAAAGCATAATCTTCTAAAAATGCTTTTACTTTTGGTGTTTTATGTATAAGAGTAGTATGAAAAAGAGTATCTTTAATATATATGGTTTTTAGAAGTGCACTTAAACTCTCAACTGCCGTTTTATTGTATTTTGAATCTACTGTGCCTAATGTAAAAAGTGCATTTATCATCATTGCAGACCATGAAGTTTGTATTTTTTTATCAAATTTGTCTTTTTCATCAGCGTCTCTAGCACTGTAAAAAAGGTTATCTTCGCTCATTGTATTTATACAAAAATCAGCAGTTTTTTTAGCAATATTTAAATAAAATTCATCTTTGTAAAACAGATATGCTTTTGTGTAAAGTTCACAAAGTAGGGCATTATCATAAAGCATCTTTTCATGATGCGGTTCTCGCCATTGCTCATCCATAGCATATCTGCAAAATCCACCATCTTTATCATCCCATAAACCACCGTTAGTCATATTTTTTAGAGTATTTTTAATCATTGTTCTAGCTGATTTATCATCATAAAGTTTATCTATTACCAAGAGTGTATTAAGTGTATTTACTTGAGGAAATTTTGGTGCACTTGAGAAGCCTCCATATTTTGTATCATAATTGTTTTTAACTTGATGAAGAAAATTTTTATAAAAATCTTCTTTTAAAACAGTAGCTTCTGTTGGATGCTCATAATGATTTAAAAAATTTTCAACTTCATCAGCGTTTTTAAATAATTGAGCATCTTTTTCCTCTATCTTTTGAGCTATAAGTTTTGTTAATTCTATAAAACCCATCCCCTCAATTGAGCCTTGAGTAGATTCAGGAGCTATATAAGTTCCTGCAAAAAAAGGTTTGTTTTGAGGTGTGCAAAAAATGCTTGTTGGCCAACCACCAGAGCGACGATTTAAAAGTTGATAAACCTCTTGATAGTGCTTATCTATATCTGGTCTCTCCTCACGATCAACCTTTATACAAATAAAACTTTTATTTAAAATATCTGCACACTCTTGATTTTCAAATACTTTTTCCTCCATAACATGGCACCAGTGACATGATGAATATCCTATACTTATAAATATTGTTTTATTTTCATCTTGAGCTTTTTTAAATGCCTCATCACACCAAGACCACCAATTAACCGGATTGTCTTTGTGTTGTTGAAGATAGGGAGAGTCCTCTTTTTCTAATCTGTTTGACATTTTTTGCTCTTTATATTTAATTTATTGTAGGCTATAAAAATATTACTAATTTTGTGCTTAAGAATTTATTTTAATAAACTAAATAAGTGTAATTTTTATATCTAAAATAAATATTATTCTTCATAAAATTATTCTCTAGGTATTGAGGTGTTTTTTTATTATGCTATAATAAAACGATAAATCATAAAGGTTAATTATGGATTTATCTTATAGTATTTTAATTGTTGATGATGTTAGTGATAATATAAAAGTTGCTATGAATATATTAAAAGAAAACAATTATAATTTTTCATTTGCGATGGATGGTAAAGAAGCATTAGATGTGATTAAAAGTAAAAATTTTGATCTTATACTACTTGATATAATGATGCCAAAATTGAATGGTTTTGATGTTGCCAATATTTTAAAACAAAATCCAAAGACTAAAGATATCCCTATAATATTTTTAACTGCAAAAACCGATATAGATTCTATAACAAAAGGGTTTGATTTTGGTGCAGTTGACTATATTACAAAACCTTTTCACCCAGCAGAACTAATCTCAAGAGTAGCCACCCACCTAGAACTTTATCTTTCTAGGAAGATAATAGAAAAAAATAATCTTGATTTGAATGTAAAAATTAAAGAAAATGAAAATAGATATTTATCAGAACTAGAATCAAGCCAAATTGAACTTATACACACTTTAACAGAACTAATGGAATTTTCATCTGATGAAACAGGAAAACATATAAAAAGAGTAGCTAAAATATCAAGACTACTCGCTATACTTCATGAAAGCCTTAATGATGACGATGCACAAATTATCTATAATGCTTCTCCTATGCACGATATAGGTAAAATAACAATAGATAGAAGAATATTAGAAAAACCATCAAGATTAACTGAAGAAGAATTTTGTGAAATGAAAAAGCATACTACAAGTGCTCACCATTTTCTTAAAAGATCAAAAAGAAAACTGATTATAGCTGCGGATATTATAGCTTATCAGCATCATGAAAAATGGGATGGCTCAGGTTATCCACAATCATTAAAAGGTGAAGAGATACATATCTTTGGAAGAATAGTCGCGCTTGCTGATGTTTTAGATGCTTTAACACACAAAAGAGTATATAAAGAATCTTGGAGTTTTGAGGATGCTACTAAATATATACTAGGGCATAAAGGTACACAATTTGATCCTTACTTAATTGAACTTTTTAAAAACAATATAGAGAGTTTTAGAGAGATTATAGAAGAATAAAAAATAAAATATTAAACAATTTGAAACAAGCTCTACAAATGTTATAATATCATCAAATATATAAAAGCTCTATAAAAAAACTCTATATACTTAACAAAATCAAGGAAGAACATGAAAACAATAACTTTTATTGGAAATGGAAATATGGCAATTAGTATTGCTAAAGGTTTAAAAAACAGTTATAAAATAGAAGTTGTTGGTCGAGATATACAAAAGCTAAATAAGTTTGAGAGTGACCTTGGTATAAGTATAGAAAAACATATAATGGATGGATTTGATACTACAAATAAAACCATTGTTTTTTGCGTTAAACCTGCAAATGTTGAGAGTGTTGGTGAAAGACTTAAGGGAAAAGCTAGAGTTGTTTACTCTGTTTTAGCTGGGACTACACTCAAAAAACTTCGTGATAATCTAAGCCCAAATGCGGTAGTTCGCACCATGCCAAATTTAGCTGCAAGTGTAAATAAGTCTATGACAACCTTAACTGGCGATATAGCATTTAAAGATGAAGCGCAAGAACTTCTTGGTACAATAGGCTCAACTAGATGGTTATCCAGTGAAAAAGAGATAGATATAGCAACAGCTTTAGCTGGAAGTGGTCCCGCTTATTTAGCACTTATTGCAGAAGCACTAGCAGATGGAGCAGTAAAGCAAGGACTACAGCGTGATGATGCTATGGCAATAATGCGTGGTCTTTTTGGTGGTTTTGGAGATTTAATTCAAGATATCCACCCTGCAATTTTAAAAGATGGTGTTATGAGTCCAGGTGGCACTACAGCTGCTGGTTATGTTGCACTTGAAGATGGAAATGTAAGAAGTGCATGTATAGACGCAATACAGAGAGCTTACAAGAGAGCTATAGAGTTATAAAAACTTTATTTACCACAATGGATAGAGGCATACTTTTTATGCTTTTAAGTGCTCTAATATCTGCATTTAATGGAGCAATTGCTAAAATACTTTCAGATGATATGAGCGCTTTAGAGATTGTTTTTTTTCGTAATTTAATTGGTGTTGTCATTATACTTTATGCTCTTAAAATAAGACCACCTAAACTTAGTGGTGGAAAAATTCATATCTTGTTTATGCGTGGAATTTTTGGTTTTTGTGCCATGATACTTTTCTTTTATACTATTACTATCATCCCTCTAGGTGAAGCTATAACTCTAAATAAAACATCACCTTTATTTGTCTCTATATTAGCATTTTATCTTTTAAATGAACATCTTAGTAAAAGGGCGATTTTATCTTTGCTTATTGGATTTTTTGGGATAATTTTAATCACTAAACCTTTTGGGGTAGTTGTATCTTATGAGCATTTTTTAGGGATACTTGGTGGTTTTTTTGCAGCAGCAGCATATGCAACAATAAAAAAAATAAAAGATATTTATGATTCTAGGGTTATTGTACTTTCGTTTGTTGGTATTGGAACTTTAATTCCAGCTTTATTATTTTTAATGACACCATATATAGATTCACCAAAATCATTATCATTTTTATTTCAAGAGTTTGTATTTCCAAGTGCTATAGATATTTGGCTGTTAATAGGGTTTATGGCAATTATATCAACACTCTCGCAATGGCTTTTAACAAAAGCATATAGTGCATCAAAAGCAAGTATTATAGGTGTAATAAGCTACACTAATATTCCATTTGCCATAGGATTTGGATATATGCTCGGAGATAAATTTCCGGATTTTTTAACTTTTTGTGGAATTGGACTTATCGTTTTAGGTGGGATTTTAGTTGGCAGAAGTAAATAGCTTATCACTATGGATTTAATTTAGAATCTAACTAAAAAATCAGATTCTAAATTATAATACAAATTTTTATATTAAAAAATTTATAAAAACTTTAAAATTTCTTTTGAAATATCTTCTTTTTCAATAATAACATTATGAACTATTTCTTTATTAAATAACTCTTTTATTGTCTCTGGTATCTCCAGTGATGCTTCTTTTGATATAGATACTAAAGCGTTTATATCCTCTGTGTCTACTTCTCCAGTAAGCGCATTTGCAATAACTGGAGAGAATTTTGTCCATTCCGCTGTTGAATAAGCTATTGTTTTAATATTTGGGTTTGAACATGTATTAAAAGATTTCATACATGTAGCAGTATGTGGATCCATCAAGTATCCATGTTTTTCAAATGTCTCTTTAATGTATTTTTTACCCTCATTACCATTACAAAAATCAGCATCAAAAGAGTTTTGTAGTTTCACAAGTTCCCTTGGTGTGAGTTCGTAAAAATTATTAACCTCTAAATCATTCATCAGCTCTTTTGTACGCTCACTACCAAACATATCGAACAAAATTCTCTCAACATTTGATGATTTTAAAATATCCATAGCAGGAGAGGTAGTGCTAACAACATCTGAATCTCTTATATCATATTTTCCCACATTAATAAGACGAGTTAAAACATTATTTTCATTTGAAGATATGATGATTTTTTCAACAGGCAACCCCATCTTTAAAGCATAATACCCCCCAAGTGCATTTCCAAAATTTCCGCTTGGAACATTTAAGTAAACTTTTTCACCTAGGTTAATACCATTTTGACGCACTAGCTCTAAATAAGAGTGTATGTGATAAATTATTTGAAAGATTATACGACCAAAATTTACAGAATTTGCAGCTGAGAGTAAAGTGTTGTGTTTTTTTAAAGATACTTTAAATTCATCAGATGCTAAAAGTAATTTTAGAGCACTTTGAGCATCATCAAAAACACCATTAATCCCTATTACCTTTAAGTTTGAAGCATCCTCTGTAACCATTTGAAGACGCTGAACATCACTTGTTCCACCATTTGGATAGAGACAAGCAACTTTAATATTTTTAGAATTTTTGAATGTTTCTAATGCAGCTGGACCAGTATCGCCACTTGTAGCTGCAAGAATAAGATAGTTTTCATCTCTTGCTTGCGCTATTGAAGATAAAACAACACCAAAAGGTTGAAGTGCCATATCTTTAAACGCACGAGTTGGACCATGATATAGTTCACTTACATAAAGGTTTTCTTGTAATTTTACAACAGGGACAGGATTGTTTTTATCATCAAATTTATCATATAAATCAAGAGCTTTTTTTATAACTTCATCATCTATATCTATCTCAAATTTTTTTAGCATATCATAAGCCAACTCTTTATAGTTTGAGTTTAAATGTTTAGTTAAAAATTCTTCACCCAAATTTGGTAAAAATTCAGGTACATAAAGACCACCAAAAGAGGCAATTGGACTAAGAATAGCCTCTGAAAATGGTACACTAGATTGTTTGTTTGATTCACATCCACGAGTTTGTATAAAGTTCATTTTTCTCTCATTAATTACATTAAATTTTTTTATGGTAATTTTACGGAATCATATTTTCTTCATAAATACGAGCTCTTTTAAATTACAAATTTAATGCAATTATATCAAAATAATATTAAGATTTATGCCCACTTACTTATTTAAATAATCTTATAGGATTGATATGATAGGTTTTTTGAGTTACTTCAAAAATAAGTTCCTCATTTACACGACCTATTGTATACCCCTTTTTGATTCTTTTGCCTTTTTTAATATTTGGCGATATTTGACTTAAATTTGCATAAATTGTATGTAAACCATTTTTATGCTCAACAATAACTATATTGTTAAGAACAGCTGTTTTATCAGCATATATAACTTTTCCATTAAATACAGTTTTTACTTTTGTATTTTTATTTTTAGGTTTCATAGAGATAGATTCATTGAAAATTTTTATACCGTAAATAGGGTCAGTATAGGTACCGTACTTTTTTGTTATAGTATATGGATAGATTGGAGTTATTGTTTTTTTACCTCTATACTTTTTAGTTTTAACAGCTTGGTAAGAGCTACCATGTTTTTTGACTGTTGGTAAATTTCTATCATCAATTTTAGAAGAAAAAGCTTTTTTTCTAACTGCATCTTCTTTAGCTTTTTTTATTTTATCTACTTTTATAATTTTTAATTTTACTAAGGTGTTTTTTAGAGCATCTTGTTTTTTAATTAATTTTTTAAGTGATTTTTTGTATGTTCTTTCAGATACTTGTAGTTTTTTTAATGCTTTTTTATTTTTATTTTGGATTTTTATTAGTTTTTTTCTTTTACTATCTATGAGATTAATTGCTACTTCTAAATTACTAGCATGGCTGTTTACGTTATCAATAGCTTTAGAGTTTGCATAAAAATTTTCATTTAACATTTTAACTTGTTGTTTTGTTTTTTTAAACATGTTTTTTAAAACTTCTATCTCTATTAATGACCCCTCATCTTTAGAATAGTTTTCTTCTAAGATAACCGATAAAGATACACTTTTTGCAATTGTAAATACTAGTTCTTGTTCTATCTTATCTTGCTTTTTTTTGAGTTTTTTTTGTGCTTTATTTAATTCAATGAGCTTTTTATTATCTAATTTATAATTTTTTTCTTTATTTTTAAGCTGAACTTTTAATTTTTCTAAATATTTTTGTTGTTGAAAAATTTCTTTTTTTTGATTTAAAATAGCTTTTGCATTTTGAGCCATTTTTTTATTTATAGAGCTGTATGATTTAGAAAAATTCTTTATTTTTGATGATGCTTTATCTATTTTGTTATCAATGTTTTCTTTTGCATTTAGAGAAAACATTAAAAATAATAAAACAAAAAAAACTTTTATCATGCTTCCTCTTTATGCCCTAAAACAATCATAGTTGCCAATAAAATTGACACAGCTAGTGAGATAGCTAAAAGCAATAAAGAATCATCTACTAAATGAAATATTTCAACTTTAATATTTATATTTTCAAATTGAGTCAATATCCATTTATTGGATGAAATATAGACAAATAGTAAAAAAATCAAGGCTGATGAGATTAAAGCATCAACTATTGCCAACCTAAATAAAACAGCTGAGCGAAGCCAAGTAGGCGCACCAAAAAGCCCCATAATGCTCATCCTTTCATTATGTTTAAATTGCCAAATTCTAAGCTCTTTAAGTATTAAAAGCATAGTTACTATTGATATTACAACTGCAAAAACAAAAACTACATTTTTAAATAACATTAAAAGTTTGTATGTAGTGTCATGAGTATTTGAGAAGTCTTCTATCTTTGTAATTGATTTGTTTTTTAATAGGTTTAGTTTTAGTTTTTTAATCTCATCAGGTGTAGGAAATTTAGATAGATTAAGTTTATAAAATTTAGGAAGAGTTAGTTTTAATAAATCCATATTTTTTTTATCAATATTTGTATTTAATCTTTTAATAACACTATCTGGAGAAAGCTCTTCTACATTGCTAATTATTTTATCAAGAGCAACCATTTCGTCTTGTTTAATTTTCTTTTTACTAACTATTATTATTGAATAATTATTAGCAAGATTTTCTTTATATGCATCTATGCTTCTATCTACTATAATAAATGTTTGAATACTAAAGAGTATACTAAGAAGTGCAATAATAAGTGATAGATGGTTTTTAACTGACTTCATTAATTTGTCCATATTCTATATGATAATGTTTATAATCTATGTTTAGGGATGATGGTATATGATGTGTTACAACAATTACAGTGGTTTCAAGTTGAGTGCTCGCACCCTCCAATAAGTTCCAAATTAGTTGTGAAGAGTATTCATCTAAGTTTCCAGTAGGTTCATCTGCAAGAATTAAAATAGGGTTATGTGAAAGTGCCCTAGCCATTGCAACACGCTGCTGTTCCCCACCACTTAATTCTAATGGGTATTTTCCAGATTGATGTTTTAACCTTACATGTTTAAGTAAAGTTTCTACCTGATTGAGTGTTACAACCTTTTCATATCCATTAATAATTAAAGGTAACATAATATTTTTCTCTATAGTCCACTCTTTTATCAATTTGTAATCTTGAAAAACTATACCTATGTGTCGTCTTAAGAAATTTAATTTTTTTCTAGTTACATTATTTAATTCTACTCCACCAACAATAAGACTACCTTGAATTGGTTTAATCGCTCCAAAAAGAGATTTTAAGAGAGTAGATTTTCCACTACCACTAGCTCCTGTTATAAATACAAAACTTCCAGAGCTAATGCTAAAATTTGCTTTATTTATAATGATTTCATCTTCTTTATATGATAAAGATATGTCTTTTGCAACTATCACTTTATCCATTTAAGACTCCGTTTAAAAATTTATGTGCTAATAGATTACTTTTTGATTTCAGAGGAAGTTTTGGATAATAAGAGATGTTTTTATCTCTAACAATAACATAAAGATGTTCAGGTTTATTAAAACTTCCCATAGAGATTCTTAACATAATACCATCATCTAAAATGTAAGCTCTCTCAAAATGTATAAAAGTTTCATCATATTTTTTAGTTGATCCGCTAAGTTTTAATAGTTCTACTGAAGATAATAAGAATTTACTAAATTCAAAATCTCCATCTATCTCTAGTTCATAAGAATAAAGTTCATTTATCATAGTTACATCATATATATTTTTTTCTTGTTTTTTCCATCTGTCTTCATATTTAGAACTGATAACTATATCGCGATTTTTCTTTATTTCCAATGATATTTTTGGAAAATTTATAAATGTTTCATAAGAGTAAGCATAATAATTTTCACTATCAGTTCTAAGCTCTAATCTTCCATCTACTTTTAAAACTCTTTGTGACTCCTCAATAAATGAAGTAGATATAACTCTTCTATGCTCTTTTTTATCCCATGGAACTGGAAAATGTACATAAATTTTACTCACTATATTTGATGGGATTAACTCCATAAAAAGCCTAGCATCATAATCTAGAATCATAAGATTATCTATTTTTTGGATATTAATTTGTTTTAAAACTTGTTCTATTGATGGACGATGTATCTCTATCCCTATAAACAAAATATCTGGATTCTCTTTAGCTTGATGAAGTATATGACGACCAGAACCAAACCCAACTTCTATACGAACATCATCTGTATCTGGAAATTTATCTGCAAAAAATTTTATATTTTTTAAAGAGTTAACCTCTTCTAAGTGAATATTTTTAATGCTGTGGTGAACATTTGAGTCTAACACTTCTAATTTTGCTTCTTTAGCATAAGATAACAAAGCGTTATGAATTTTTTGAGTAGATGATGGACGAGTTAATTTATCTGTTTTTAGTAGTTTTTTATCTTCATCTTCTCTAACAAGTAAAAAGAAATCTTCATCTTCAATAGTTGTAGATATTAATTTTTCATCATCTCTATTTGCATTACTTGCAATAAAATTAAAATTTACATCACCATTAGAGTGTGGGAATTCTAATTTTTTAAATTTTTTTATATGCAGATGTGGCATTAAAAATTTTCTACTTTCACTTCTTCTATTTTTTCTACTTCTATTTTTTCTACTTCTATTTTTTCTATTTGCTCTACTTTTTTCACTCTTACCTCTTCAACTAAAGGTTTAACTTTATTTACTTTTATTTCCTTGGTTTTTACTTCTGCTTCAATACTAGGATCAGATGAAATTGCATTTTTATCTACAGATAAAACTTGGTATCTATATGTTGTATTTGCAACTATATCTTTATCTACAAAATTTGTATTTTTAATATTTTCAAATATCTCTTCACGAAAATCAAGCAGTCCTTTTTTGTATTTTTTAATAACTATATATGATTTAGTTCTTGTGTCTGTTTTATTCCATTTTAAAATTATTTTATTATCAATCAATGTAGCTTCCAATAATGCTGGTTTAATTGGTTTAACAAGAGTCATCCCTAATGCAGAGTTTACTTTATGATTACTCTCTAAAGTGTCCATATCAACTACGCTAACTCTATAAAAATATTTCTTAGCATCTTTTTTTATATTATCTATGTAGCTATTATTAACAACTTTAGCTATCAAACTATAACCACGATTTGCGTCTTTTGATCTATAAACATTATAATGGGAAAAATCTGGTGATGAAGTTTTCTCCCATTTTATTTTTATTTTTTTTGCCATATTTGTAGTTGCTGTAATGTTTTTAACTTCAAATGGTAAAGCTTTTGTGCTAATTGTTACAAAATCACTTGCCAAAGATGCAATTTTATCAAATGTTAAAGCTCTAATTTGATAAGTATAAGTATGATTATCTTTTAAATTTGTATCGATATATTCTACATTAAGTCTTCCATACACTTTATCAATATTTTTAAATGAACTATTTTCTAGCGTTTTTCTTTGGATAAGATAAGCATTAACAGATTTGTTTTTATGTGGTCTCCATATAATTTTTGCACTTCTTGGCATATTATTTTTTGCAAATAACCATGAAACAGATTTAAAAAGAGGTCTAGTATTTATGTTAAATTCTTTACTTTTTAACGATTCAGCTTGATCACTATATGTTTTAAAATAATAAGTATAGGTAGAGCTTGGTTTAACATCTTGATCTAAAAAATGGGTTGAAAATCTATTATTTATTGTGTATAAAAAGTTTTTTTTGTCATCATCATCTGAATTGAGTGTTTTTTTATATACATATATACCACGTACTCTTTTATCAGTTATTGCCATCCACTCTAAAGCTATAGAACTCATAGTTGATTGAGCGCCATTTTGCGTTAAAGTTATTTTAGGTAATGTTGGATCAACAACAGCTTCATCTTTTGGTTTTGGTTTAACTCCACATCCACTAAGAATTAATATTAGTAAAACTATGAATAATGAACTCAGGGTTGATAATTTCATCTATTTGCTCCGTATTAAATTTTTTATCTATATAATCTTTCATACTTTGCTCTAAAGGAGCAACAAAAGACACCAACTCTTTGGTAGTTGGATGTAGGAAATGAATTTCGTATGCATGAAGCAAAATTCGTTCCGATTTATCATTTTTATGAGTGTTGCCATATAGGTGATCACCAATGATATGTCGACTTTTTGTCTCTAAGTGTACACGTATTTGATGAGTGCGTCCAGTAAAAAGTTTACAAGCTATCAATTGATTTGTTTCATCTTCACTAAGTGCTAAAAAACTAAAAGCTGTTTTTGCATCTTTACCACCATTTTCACAACCCATTTTTAAGCGATTGTTTGAACTTCTTTTTATAGGTAATTCTATAATTGTTAAATGTTCTTTTAGTGGTGGTTCAATTACAGCAACATAGTAACGACCCATACTCTTATCTTGTAACTGCTCACTTAAAAACTGGTGTGCTTCATTGTTTTTTGCTACAACCATCACACCACTTGTGCCTTTATCTAAACGATGAACTATACCATGTCTCTCCTCACCACTAATAGTTGAGAGTCTAATTCCTTTATGTTTCAACCAATCAACAAGCGTAGCATCTTTTACACTTGGAGCCGGATGGACTGTAAGACCTGTTGGTTTATTTATAACAAGCACATCATCATCTTCAAAAAGAACTTCAACATCAAAATCAATCTCAAGAGCTTTTTCTTTTTTTGGCTCTGGAAACTCAACTCTAACTTCTTGATCTATTTTTAGTTTTACACCTGCTCGTGGTACAAGTTTATTATCTACATATACACACTCTTTTTTTATAAGTTGTGCAACTTGTGAACGGGTCTGTTCTAATTGCGCTGCTAAAAAAGTATCTAATCTTTCAATTTTTTCAACTACATAACTTTGTATTTTATTCATCTATATTACCTTTATGCTACAATTCTGTAATTTTTATTTGGAGTATTTAGTTTGTGGAGAATTGATAAGCGTATTTTAGCACAATTTGACTTTATTTCTATTGTCCTTATTTTACCTCTAATATTTACTTCACATTGGCTTATAAATGAAGTAGTACCAATGCTAGCTCAAAAACAGATGGCGTATGTAGGAGTTGCTTTTTTAGCATTTATTTTTGTTTTTTTTCTTCCTATTCGCCGAATGAGCTGGTTAATTCCTCTAGTATATTGGATAAATATATTGCTCCTTCTTGCAGTTGAGTTTTTTGGTCATGCAAGACTTGGTGCTCAAAGATGGCTTGAACTTCCATTTGTAAATGCAACCATACAGCCATCTGAATTTGTTAAACCTGCTCTAATCCTTATGTTGGCATATCTTATAAACAAAGTCCCACCTCCAAAAGATGGATATAGATTAAAACAATTTTTAATTTTAAGTGGATATATATTGTTACCATTCTTTCTAATCGCAAAAGAGCCAGACTTAGGAACAGCGCTTGTATTATTACTTATTGGCTACGGTGTTTTGTTTTTTATAGGTGTATATTGGAAAATATGGGCTTTTATTGTTGGAGCTATTTTGCTTCTTTCACCACTAGCATATAAATTTGCACTGCATGATTATCAAAAAGTTCGGATAAAAGACTTTTTAAGTGAAAAACCATCATATCATGTACAACAATCAATTATAGCTATAGGTTCTGGTGGTTTAACTGGAAAAAGTAAAGAGGATGCTACACAAACACAGATGAGATTTTTGCCAATTGCTACAAGTGATTTTATATTTGCTTTTTTAGTTGAGCGTAGTGGATTTTTAGGTGCATTGGCTATTATTTTAATTTATGTATTACTCATTTTACATCTGTTGAGTTTAAGTATATTTAATACAGACTACTACATAAAAGTTGTAGCTGTAGCTATATCCTTTATGATATTTATATATATGGGTGTCAATATATCAATGACCATAGGTTACGCCCCAGTAGTAGGGGTTCCATTGCCCATGTTTAGTTATGGAGGAAGTAGTTTTTTAAACTTTATAATCCTCTTTGCTATTATGGAGAATCTTATAACATTTAGATATAAAGATCTTTACGATGGGCGTGGCACTAAGAGCTTTTTGTAAAATAATATTATAGGGCATAAAATGTCTGTATTGATTGTTGCATGATGTTTTTTAAGGTTTTGCAAGAAGTCTATTAAAAAAATGTAATTTGCTTCAACTCACATATCAACTTTTGTTTAAGTTGTTTTCTCGTTCAAATTTGTACTGTTTTTATTATATCAAATTTTGCTGATTGGGAACATTGAATTTTCAACTTTTTTAATATATTTTTCATGGTATAATTAACTTATTTATGCTCACTTACCTTATACGAAGGAAAACAATTGAATAAACAAAAAATTGAAATATCGGGTGCTACTATTGATTTTTTTAAATACGAAGAAGATGGCTTAACATATTATGAATTTAATGCGACACATTGCTCACCTCCAGAACCAATGGTTAATGCTATGAGTGGTTTGAGAATGTTACAAAGTAAAAGTGATAGGCTTGTAGGTGTGTTCTTTCATGAGCCAACACCACTATATAACAGACTGGGTGATCAGTTTACACATGAGGCTATAGCACTAGAGAGTGGAGATTATAAAATAATTTTTAAAAGAGTTGTATAACAACCTTAATATTTTCAAATAACTACACTATTTAACCCTTTATTAGCTAATACTAATTATAATGTCTTTTTTTATTAAGGGATATTATGAAACAACTTTTAAATCTTTTAGGCTCCATGAAAACTACAGCAATTTTAATGATAATTTTTGCTTTTTTTTCAGGTTATGCAACATTTATAGAGAACGATTATGGAATAATGACAGCAAAGGCTGAAATTTACAACGCTAGATGGTTTGAAGTGCTTATGCTAATTTTAGTAATTAATCTAACAATTAATATATTTAAATATAAAATGTTTACTATGAAAAAAGCACCTTTATTTATTTTTCATACTGCTTTTATAATAATACTAATTGGTGCTGCTATCACTAGATATATTGGATATGAGGGTACTATGCATATTCGTGAGGGTACAAAATCAAACACTATGTCTAGTTCTGATACTTATTTTACAGTAACAGCTACTGCTAACTCTAAAAAAGCTTCTACCCAAGAGAGTTTATACTTATCAAAAAGATCTTCTAACTCTATAACTTCATCGCTTGAAGTTAATGGTAAGAGGGTTGATGTTGAGTTGATAAAATATATTCCAGATGCAATTGAAAAGCTTGTTGTTAGTGATGAGGGTGTAGCTGCATTGGAGTTAATGGTAACAGGTGAAGATAAAAGTAAAGCAATTACACTAAAAGAGGGTTCATTTTATGAATTTGATTCATATATTATTGATTTTAATTCAAACAAAGAGTTTTCTAAAGAAGCTATCTCAATTTTTATAAAAGATGATAAACTTTTTATGAAGCATACAAATAATTTACAATATTTAAATATGGACAATAGATTAGATGGTTTACTAGAAGCTAATGATAATCAAATATTTAATACAAGAACTCTATACTCAGATGAAAATATTGGTTTTGTTTTGAAAAATTTCTATCTTCATTCTAAAAATGAGATAACATCTAATCCAAATGCTTCCCCTCAAAGTCCAGGTATGGATGCTTTGTTGTTTAATGTAACTGTAGATGGTGTATCAGAAGAAGTTATGGTGTTTGGTCAAGCTGGTCGTATGGCAAAAGAATCTCATAATATTATTAATGGTGTTGATATACATCTCTCTTATGGTTCAAAACTACTAACAATCCCTTTTTATGTATACTTAAAAGATTTTCAAATGGATAGATACCCTGGTTCTATGAGTCCATCTTCTTATGCTAGTGAAGTGAAACTTATAGATGATGAGCAAAATATCAGTTTTGATTATAGAATATTTATGAATAATATTTTAGAGCATCGTGGATTTAGATTTTTTCAATCATCTTACGACATGGATGAAAAAGGTACTGTTTTATCTGTAAACAATGATCCAGGAACTCTTCCATCTTACTTAGGTTATTTACTTCTAGGTATTGGGATGTTCTGGTCACTTTTTTCAAAATCAAATAGATTTTCAAAATTGGCTAAAAAAGCAAAAGATATAAGTGAAAAAAATGTAGCTGCTATATTAATTTCGCTTGGATTATTAACTACTATCACACCACTAGAGGCACAAGATTTGAACCCTACTGTACAAAGGGTGATTAGTTTTGATAAAGTTCATGCAAATAAATTTGGTGCTTTAATTATTCAAGATGCTGCTGGTAGGATGAAGCCACTTGATACATTAGCAACTGAAATTATGGCAAAACTACATAATTCAAATAGTCTAAAAATAGGTAAATATACATTAACACCAAATCAAGTAATACTTGGAATGATGGTAGCTCCAGAGCCTTATCGCAACATTAAAATTATTAAAACAAAAAATGAAGATATAAATAGAGCAATTGGTACAACACTAGATGCAAAGTATGCTTCTTTTTCACAGTTTTTTGATGATCCAGCACAAACAAGAGGATATAAATTAAGAAACCTTGTGGATGAAGCGAATAGAAAGCAACCAAAAGATAGAAACAAAGTAGATAAAGAGGTCTTAAAAGTTGATGAGCGTGTAAATATTACATATTCAGTATTTACAGGTCAGTTGGTTCAAATATGGCCAAAACCAAATGATGAAAATAACAAATGGTTTGGAACTATAGAGTCGCTTCAAACCTTTAATCCTGAGAATGGATTAAGAGTTAGAGATTTAGCATTTGCATATTTTACAGCTATTGATAATGCTATTAAAAATTCTGATTGGAGTGAAGCAGATAAAGCTTTAGTTGATATTTCAAATCATCAAGTAAAATATTCTAATGGAGTATATCCAAGTAAGGGGAGAATATCGGCTGAGATGTTCTACAATAAAGCAAATATATTTGAAAGACTTTATCCGCTTTATCTTTTACTTGGTTTTGTATTGTTGATTTTTAGTTTTACAAAGATTTTAAAACCGAGCTTTAATATAAAGATTTATTCAAAAGTTACCCTTTGGTTATTGATAGTATTTTTTATAATACATACATTTGGTTTAGGTCTTCGTTGGTATATTTCTGAACATGCACCATGGAGTAACGGATATGAATCTATGATATATATTGGTTGGGCTACGATTTTAGCTGGTTTTATATTTTCAAAACGCTCACCTATGACTATGGCATCAACAGCTATATTAACAGGGCTTATTTTATTTGTGGCACATCTAAACTGGATGAATCCTCAAATAACAACCTTAGTTCCTGTTTTAAATTCGTACTGGTTAAGTATACATGTATCTTTGATTACTGCTAGTTATGGCTTTTTAGGTCTTGGTGCACTTCTTGGATTTATGGTTTTAATACTGTTTATTTTAAAAAGAAAATCAAATGAAAAGCATATATCAAATTCTATTAAAGAGTTAAATGCAATAAACGAGATGAGTCTTATGGTTGGAGTAGTGTTACTTACTATTGGAAATTTTCTTGGTGGAGTTTGGGCTAATGAGAGTTGGGGAAGATACTGGGGTTGGGATCCAAAAGAGACTTGGACTTTAGTAACAATCTTAGTTTATGCGTTAGTTCTTCACCTAAGATTTATCAAAACATTATATACAGAATTTAACTTTGCAGTGGTTTCGTTGCTCTCATTTTCATCAGTAATTATGACTTATTTTGGTGTAAATTATTATCTAGCAGGATTGCACTCTTACGCTAAAGGTGACCCAATACCAGTACCTGACTTTGTGCCAATAACTTATGCAATACTATTTGTAATTATTATTTTAGCTTTTAGAAATAGAAAGTTAAATAAGGTTTAATATGTCATTCTGAACTTGATTCAGAATCTAAATTATGTGAGATCCTGAATCAAGTTCAGGATGACGAAATATAAGGAGCGATATTTGTTATTTAAAGGCTTTAGTAAAAAAACTTTAGTGTTTTTAAAGGCCATAAAAAAGAACAACAATAAAGAGTGGTTTGAAGCAAATAGAGATCAATATAATAAATATATATTAAACCCATCTCGCCT
>JAMOMX010000368.1 GCA_027066935.1 Sulfurimonas sp.
AGCAGAGCTTACTACTAATGAGACATGTAAAATGTGTCATCCTCAAATATATAAAGAATATAAAACAAGTACACATAGTAAATCTACTATATATAAAGATGAAATCCATAAAAAAATATGGGAGATGCATCCAAATTATAAAAAAGAAAAATATACATGTGCTGCATGCCATACGCCAGGTGATGTAAGAATTTTAAAAGCACTTGAAGATGGAGAACCTGCTATGCCTCAAGATGATGAAAAACATCATGAAGCTATCTCTTGTATAACTTGTCATTCTATACAAAGTATAAAAAAAGACCCAAAAACTTTTGATAAGAATATTTTGGTGAATAATGATAAAAAAAGACCAATATTATTTGCAGCAGACGAAGAAAATAGAAATAATGATGGAGTATATGAAAGAAAAACTACTATTTTTGGAATGTTTAAATCAAGATCTAGATCTCCATATCATGATATTAGACATTCGAATGAAGATTTTTATACAGGAAAACTGTGTCTAGGTTGTCATGCCCATATGGAGAACAAACTTGGACAAAACATTTGTACAACTGATGAAGATGGAGCTAAAGATGAAAAATCAAACTGTATAACATGTCATATGCCAATGGTTGATGGAAGTTATTCAACAGCTCCTATATCTAAAAAACATAGGTATCATGGCTTTGCAGGTTTAAGAAATAAACCAGATATGTTGGTAAAGTATTTAAAAATAAGTTTTAAACAAACTCAAACTGGATTTGATGTTACTCTTGAAAACAAAGCGAAACATAACTTTTTATTGCACCCATTAAGACTAGGGTTATTGAATGTAACAATACATAGAGATTCTCAAATGATAAAGCAAAAGCCTATCAAGTTTTTTAGGATTTTAGGTACAAAAGGCAAACCATCAATGCCTTGGTTAGCTACAGAAGTTGTTAAAGAAAATATGTTAAAAGCTGAGGAAATAAAAACTTATAAATATGACACAATTCTTAAAAAGGGTGATAAAGTTGAAGCTGAATTTGGATATTATCTAGTAAATCCAGATATGATTGAAGCCTTAAACCTTAGCGAAAGTGAAGAAGCCAAAAAATATACTATATTTAAAAAAGAATTTTTTGAAGTATCAAATTAGGACTTAGGTATATTGCATGCTAAATCAGTATAAAGTAGCTATTGAAAAAAGCAATATTGTTTCTAAAACAGATACGGCAGGAATTATCACTTTTGTAAATGATGAATTCTGTAAAATTTCTGGCTACACAGAAGATGAACTAATAGGGCAAAACCACAATATTGTTCGTCATCCTGATATCCCAAAATCAAAATTTAAACTTCTATGGGAGACAATAAATTCAAAAAATATTTATAAGGGTACTGTAAAAAACCTTGCAAAAAATGGGTCTTCTTTTTATGTAAACACAACTATTACCCCAATTTTAGATAAAAATGGAAATATTATAGAATTTATGGCTATAAGATATGAGGTAACTAAAGAGGTTATCTATAAAGAAGAATTAGAAAAAAAAGAGAAAGAGCTTCAAGAGTTAAATATATCATTGGAAAAAAGAGTAGAGCTAAAAACTGCAGAGCTATTAGAACTAAATGAAACATTGGAATC
>JAMOMX010000369.1 GCA_027066935.1 Sulfurimonas sp.
CTACTTCAAAATCAATCTCTTCACCATCTTGATTATTTACATGTGGAATACGAAGAGCTGCAAAATGAAGACCAATAAGTCCCATAATAGCTAATGGTAATAAGAAAACATGTAACATAAAAAATCTGTTCAAAAATGCTTGACCTGGAGCGTAATCTCCACGAATCCATTCAACTAAACCATTAAATTGCAAATCTCCAAGTGAAAAAATATTTGTAATAACCATACCAGCCCAGTAAGACATCTGACCCCATGGTAACATATATCCAGAAAATGCTGCAGCTGAGAATGTTATATATAAAAGCATCCCTGTTACCCAAATCATCTCACGGCCTTTTTTGTAAGAACCATAATAGATAGCTGTGAACATATGTATATAGATAATTAAGAATGTAACTGATGATGCTACAGCATGGATATGTCTCCAAAGCCAGCCAAAATCAACTTCACTCATAATTGTATAGTTTACACTATGAAATGCTGTATCAACATTTGGTTGATAATACATAAGTAAAAATATTCCTGAAATTGTTAGCAGTACAAATAAAACTGCTAAAATCATACCCATTGCCCATAAAAAGTTGATATTTTTTGGAATCCAATACTCTGATGCCATAACTTTTTCAACTTTTTCAATTGCTAATCTTTGGTTTAACCAATCTTTAACACTTGTTGCTTTTGTAAATTGTGCCATTTATCCTCCCTCTTGTTATAGCGTAATGCCATTGTCTTTCATTTTTTGCCACTCTGGACCAACTTCACCAAGAATAATATTGCTACCATCAATTTTAAATGGAGGTATATCTAATCCACGCGGCGCTGGAAGTTTTGTTACTAAACCAGATGAATCAAATGTAGCACCATGACATGCACATAAAAATTCTTCGTTTTCAGCTTTGTATGCAGGAATACATCCTAGATGTGTACACAAACCAACAGCTACCATATAACTATTACCATCTATTACAACATCTCTAGCTGACTGCTCTTCTGTTTGCTCTTTTACCGCCTCAGCACTTTTTTTCATAATAAAAATAGGCTTTTTTCTCCATTCTTCAGTCACTAACTCATTATCTGCATATACTGACATATCCAATGTTATAAAACCAGCTGCTTTAACACTTGGAAGGGGATCCCAAGTTTTTTTCATGGCTACCAAAGAACCAATTGCACCTAAACCGGCAAAACCACCTAATAGTTTTCCCATAAATCCTCTACGACTATTTTCTTTCATGCTTGCTCACTTATTGTGAAATTTAAAGGTCAATTATATACTAAATTAATCTTAACACGTTATAAAAGGAGTAAATTTGATAAATTCTTTTCTAGAGGTTGAATATTATACCCATCGAAACTCGCTAACAACGATATTATTAGAGTTTTATTAAAGTTTTGTATTATAGGAATATTTAATAATTCATAAAGGTTAGAAAAGTCATCTGGATAATCTGCTCTTTGGAGATATATAGGTTTTCCACCAGATGCTAAACACTCTAAAACTGCCTGTGGAGAGGATGTTATAAGAATTTCTGAAGTTGTAATTACCTTATCATAGTCTTCAAATTCATGAAACTTTTTAAATTTAGTTTTTAACATCTCTTGATAATCA
>JAMOMX010000370.1 GCA_027066935.1 Sulfurimonas sp.
TAATGGATAAATGGTTTGTTATGCAAGCCACCTCATCATTGCCAGAGACTTTAGATAATGTAAAAACCTTAATGGATCACAAACTATTTAGCATCAAAAACCCAAACAAGGTGCGCTCGCTAATTGGTGCATTTGCTATGGGTAATCCTGTTAACTTCCATAATTCCGATGGCTCGGGCTATCAGTTTCACGCAGACCGTGTTTTAGAGCTGGATAAATTGAATCCACAAGTGGCATCACGAATGGTCAGAGCATTGATGAATTGGCGACAGTACGAAGCTGGGCGCTCGGCGCTAATGCGTGAGCAGTTGGAGAGGATTAAAGAGCAAGATGGTTTGAGTGGGGATGTTTTTGAAATTGTCAGTAAAGCGTTATAGGTTTTAATGGAAAAAAGTAGAGGTCTTTGCACAAGAGTATAGCGAGAGAAAGCCACACTATTTTTACTCTCACCATACTCTAAGTGCAAAGCTCTCAAATAAAGTAGGTAAAAGAATACTTATGAAAGCTATTGCATGGACAAAATATGGGACACCTGATGTCCTTCAACTTAAAGATTTTGATAAGCCTTCTCCAAAAGATAATGAAGTTATCATTAAAATCCATGCATCTTCTATAACAGCAGGTGACTGTCGGCTTCGCGCGCTAAAAGTACCTATGGGTTTTTGGTTGCTTACGCGACTAGCGTTTGGGCTAATAAAACCAAGAAGGCCAATAATTGGAATGGAACTTTCAGGGGAAATAGAGTCGCTAGGAAAAGATGTAACACTATTTAAAAAAGGTGATGAGGTATATGGAACGACAGGTATAAGGCTGGGTGCGAATGCAGAATACATCTGTTTATCTGAGAATTCAGCATTGGTAAAAAAACCAAATGATATTAGCCATGATCAAGCTGTTGCTGTTATTTTTGGCGGATTAACAGCGATACATTTTCTTAGAGATAAAGCAAATATTAAAGGAACTCAAAAAATTCTTATAAATGGAGCTTCAGGAGCTGTAGGAACGGCATCAATACAGTTAGCAAAATATTTTGGATTGGAAGTCACAGGCGTTTGCAGTACATCTAACGTGGGGTTGGTTAAATCTCTCGGAGCAAAAGATGTTATCGATTACACCAAAGAAGATTTTACTAAAAATAAAAAAAATTATGATGTAATTCTTGATGCTGTAGGTAATGTGTCGTTATCTCAATGTAAGAAATTATTAACAAATAAAGGAAAGTTAATTTCAATTAACGCAAACTTGTTAACAAACTTATTATCCATTTTTCAAAAAAATATGATTTGTGGGGTTGCGGATGAAAGTAAAGACAATCTTAATTTTCTTAGAGAGCGTGTTGAAGCCGGTGATATAGAGGCTGTCATTGATAGGGTTTACTCTTTGAGGGAAACCGCTGAGGCTCATAGGTATGTTGATAAAGGGCATAAAAAGGGGAGTGTTGTTATATCAATGGAAAACAAAGAAAAATAATAAGTAATTTTTATATGGAAGAAAAAGGAGACATCTCGTTTTTTGGTTATTTATCCTTTTTTCACTCTTTCATCAATCTACAGGAATCCATTTTGAATCTAACTCAGTCTTTTATATACAAAACATCGAAAAAGAGGGG
>JAMOMX010000371.1 GCA_027066935.1 Sulfurimonas sp.
CAATAAAAACTCATCAGGAATGGAAGAGTTTTTGCCGATATTTGTCTTCAAATTAAGGCTACGGTGAGTAATTACTGATTTACAAGATCATCATGTATTTTTTGCAAAGTATTTTTTAAAACTGGTATATGATTTTTACAAAGACCATATACTGTTTCAGCATTTAAGTCAAAATAGTGATGAGAAAGAATATCTCGTATAGCAGCTATTTTTTTCCATTCTACTTGTGGATAAATTTTTAAAAGAGTTTTATCTGTGATTTTGTCTATTTGCTTTACTGCTTCACCTATAGCGATAAGAAGCATACAAATACTATCTAATAATATTTGAGCATTTTCATCATCTAAAAAATCATCTATACATTTTGCTTTCGAGCATCTGTGTTCTATTTTTTGTGTTGCATTTATCATATCATCTAAAATATCAATAACCAATGTTTTATCATACATAAATGGCATCTTTTTGAATTCTTGATAACAATTTTGGGTTCATTTTTTTCCAAAGTGCTATAACATCTACTTTTTTATGAAACTTTTCTTGTAATTCTTGCATAATACCTATTTGATTTAAAAGGTCAGGTTCCATAAAGCCTACAACGATATCTATATCGCTATTTTCATCAGCTTCATCTCGTGCATATGAGCCAAAAATACCTAATTTACTAATGCTATATTGCTCTTTTTTTTGTTCTTTATATTTTTTTAAATACTTTAGTATTTCCTCTTGTGTTAACATAGCACTACTTTTTTAGATGTTATAGCTTCTATCTCTTCATAAGAAAATTCTGGCAACTTTGCATTCGCACTTGCATGTTTGATAGTGATACTTACAAGTTTGTTGTCTTTGTTAGTATCTATGTAAATATTTTCATTTACCTCTATGGTTTCAAACGATTTAAGGTCATTAAACTCTAAAATCGCTGTATCTTTAAAATATTTTATTTTCATCTAATCTTCCTTAAACCTTCTATCAAAGAAGGCATTGTGTATAGTCTCGTTGTCTTCAAGAAAAATTACCCTTAAATACTTATCAATCTTATCTATATCTAGGCGATTTTTTGTGTACTTAAAATATTCAGTAACTTTAAAATTTATAGGTTATTTTAGCACAATTTGGTCTAAAATCAAAAAAATAAATAACAATTGTTGCATCTCTTCACAATACCTCCGAAAATTCTCTTTTCTCAAAAATTACACTTTGGATTTAAATTTAGGGTATGATGGCTAAAACAAAAAAGACGAAGCTTCAGCTATTAACTTTTTAGAGGGTTAACCAAAAAAGGCAGGCTCTTTTCTTTTTTTAGACCAAATTGTGCTAAAATAGCTTCAAATTACTTTGGAGTTAAGCCTCATAAGCTATAAAGTTTTTTAATCATAACATGTATATAAATAATCACAAAGAAGTTTTACTCATG
Organism: Sulfurimonas sp.; assembly: GCA_027066935.1. Lineage (GTDB taxonomy): Bacteria > Campylobacterota > Campylobacteria > Campylobacterales > Sulfurimonadaceae > Sulfurimonas. The sequence continues at coordinate 1,415 of JAMOMX010000371.1, forward strand.
AAAGATTCAGAACTTGACAACTTAGAAGAGCTTATTCCATTACTTGCAAAAGGTGCTGTACAAAAATACGAACCTTTAAAAGAGAGAAAGCCAAACTTATTTAAGGAAAAAATTGAAATTTTTGAAGATTTTGATAGTGGGGATGAAGATATAATAAAACTTTTTGAGGGCTTAAATAGTGAGTAGATATTT
>JAMOMX010000372.1 GCA_027066935.1 Sulfurimonas sp.
TTATAAGCCCATTGGTATTTTATATTGTTAAGTTCAAAAATTCCCGTTGGGTCTCCACCAAAAATTTTTCTATCATTTACACTCTCTTGTGAGTTTGGGTTGTAAATCTTTTTTCTTTCCATTTTGTTTTATCCTTGGATTGTTATAGATTTATTATACAATGAGCTAGATATAATGAGCTGAAAAATTTAATTTATGCCTGATAAAGCAAATAATAGTATATTTTTTACTATTTGTTGAACTTAGATTAATAGTATAACCTTATAGTTTTGTGTTATACTATTACTTAAAAGTCTTAAGGAAAATATAATGAATAGAAATATTATTATTTTAATATTGCTATCTTTAGTTCTTGGTGGTTGTGCTAAAAATGTATCGTCATGGGAAAAAAGAACTCTTGCAAAGTCTCAGATGCAAGAGGGTGGGGGACATACCCTTTTAACAAGTACAAAAGAGCAGATTTTTATATCTAAAGAAGCTACTCGTGGTGGAAGTGGTGCTGGTGGTGGGGGATGCGGATGCAAGTAAAACACTCTTTGTTATTGGTAACTCTTTTATTTTCTTCTCAGGCTGTGGCGGAGGATTATATTACGACACAACTTTTGTATTATGATGAGGATTTACAAAGTACAAAAGTAGTATCTCCATCTTTGGAGGTTAATCTTGATTTTGGAGCTGATTATACATTAAATAGTAAGTTTTCTATTGATTCTGTTTCTGGTGCATCTGCTATTTATTATGATAGAAATTATGATGTTAGTAGTGGAGCTTCTCCATATCGACATAATAAAAGTAATATTTCTGCATTTGCAAGAGGTGATGAAGTAAGTGCTGGAGATATTGGTTATGGTTTGGTTGATTATTATGATATCCGTTTTGCTGGTAGTATAGCTCTTACTAAACGGCTTATCAATAGAGATGAGGTGACTACCTCATTTTCTTATTCAAATGAGTATGATTATCATATCCCTGAAGTTTCATTATCCTATTTGCGCTGGTTGGATAGTTCTAAAAATAGTTCGATTGAAGGTTCATTTGCATATCAAAGGGCAAATGTCTTGGTTTGGTGTAGACAAAATTCACAATGTGATACAAATAGTGGAGCAAGTGAGATCTTTAAACAATATGTCACAGAAGCACAGATAACTTATTCTAAGGTTATAGATAATCTTTCACTTGCAAATATCTCATTTTTCGGGTTTAAAGATAGAGGATACCTTAGTAACCAATACTTTAATGTTGTGAGAAGTAGAGAAGGAAAAATATTTATAGAAAATGAAGTTCGACCAGATAACCGTACTGCATATGGGATGAAAATTGGTTATAAAAGAGCAGTCACAGATAAATTAACTTTTAGTGGAAGCTATAGATATTATCAAGATAGCTGGGAAATTGATTCGAGTACAATTGCAGGAGAAGTCTATTACGAATACAACAACAAGTTTACATTCGAGGGAGCCTTAAGATACTATAAACAATCAAGTGCGGATTTTTATAGCAAAAGAAGTGATTATTTTACAACCCAAAAATATGCTTCAAGTGATGAGCGTCTAGGGGAACTTAACTCTATAAATTATACTATAGGAGTTGATTATA
>JAMOMX010000373.1 GCA_027066935.1 Sulfurimonas sp.
TTACGAGAGCGTGCCGATACTAATAACTGAGGCTATTAACAGTACATTAACAGATATAGGCGAAAATTACTTGTGGTCAGGTGTAAAAAGCAAGCTCGAGTGCTTTTTACACAATTTTAATGTTCACTCTCTCTTACTTAAAAATCAAAATCAACTACACACACGATTGCAATATCTTCTTCTAAATTTATGTGTAACTAAAATATGGCATCATATAGCATGAGTAGAAAAGATAAGCTATGAAAGAAATTTTTACAGCTTCCCATCAAAAAAGATTTAACTTTTAGTGAGTTGGAAACACTTTTAATCTATTGAAAGGCTATATAGGGAGTATTGAGTATTCTTCAGAAGATAAATGTTTTTATGGAAAACTTGAGATGATTGATGATGTAGTCACGTTTGAGGCGACTACAGCGGAGGATCTTGAGAAAAACTTTCGCCATGCAGTCGATGAGTATATTGAGACGTGCAAGCAGTTGGGAAGAGAGCCTCAAAAAACCTACAAGGGCGTTTTTAACGTTAGAATAGATCCCTTACTGCATAAAAAATTTTACTTAGAAGCACGTAGAGCAGGCATGAGTTTAAATGCTTTTGTTGGGCAGGTTTTACAAAAAGAGGTATTGTCCAATGAATACAATAAAGTGTGATAACTAACTTGTTAACCCGATATAAGACACTTTTTAAATACTTCACGTACTCAGTTCATTTAGTAATAGCTGATTTTCAAAGACTTCAATATATATAAGCTGACTAGCCTTGTTCCTTGTTTTAAATTTTATTGATGAATAAGCTTAGTTTGTAATGATCCCTACTTTTTCTACACAACTAAGCCACCAGACGAAACTCCTTCCTGAGAAATCTCTCCTATGTGTCCTCAAGTAACAGTAGTGCCAACTCACACCTATCAAATTTTATTTCGGCATATTTTAATGTTAGGTGAAAATTGCACTTATTTTTAGAATTGGCGAAAAAATAATAGTCAACTTTAAATATATAGATATTTATTATGATTTTATATTAAATAAAGGTGTCAAAAGATATACTTTCTCAATTTAAAATGGAGAAATAAAATGAAAAAAAGTTTTTTACTTATGTTGCCTATAGCTACTGTCGTATTGTTTAGTGGGTGTGCTACAATGTTAGGTGGTGGAAATTCTCAAACTGTTAGTATTAATAGTGATAAACCATTAAAAGGTACTATGAAATATTCTGATGGTGAAGGTGTACAGCACTTTACAACTCCTGCCACTTTGACTGTTGAAAGACGAAGTAAAGATATTGTTTTGACAAGTAAAAATGGAGACTTTGATACTACTACTATTAAGTCTGGAATGAACCCATGGTTAGTAGGTAACATACTCTCTGGTGGATTTCTAGGATCAACAACTGATAGTGTTGGTGGAGCAGCATGGAGATATGATGATACTGTAAATATACAATCTAAATAAATGATAAGAAGGTTTCTTCTTCTTATCATCATTATTATTATACCTGTCATACTACTAGCATCTCAGCAAGATATCATAAAATATGCTGAACAATCGAAGCTATATCATACAAATCAATGGAAAGCACTTCTTCATTATAATCAAAAATTTGATATTGAGGATAATACTTTTATATTAAGTAAACAAAAAACATTAAAAAGTGAACTGCTGACTAATTTACGAGGATTTTATCAAAAAAAAGAAAACTTTAATAATCTTAATGAGCATCCTATATGTCGATTTCCAGCAAGATTTTTATTTATAACTCATGAGCTAAATATTAGTAGGAATGAGTTTCCAGATATAAATTGTCCAGACTTTGAGGTATATAAAAAAAAGGCTCCAGCAGACAATATTTCTTTAATATTTGCTTCTGAAAAGGTCAGTAGTCCTTCAAGTATGATGGGTCATACATTCTTAAAATATCGTGGTAAAAATTATCAAAATATAGAAGTAGAACATGCAGTTTCTTTTTATACTATTATTGAAACAGTAAATATATTTAAATTAGCATATCAAAATATATTTTCTGGAATGAAAGGTCTATTTGCTTTACAACCTTATAGACAACTTCTTTTACAATATACACAACAAGAGCATAGAAATATTTGGGAATATCAATTAAAATTATCTCCATATGAAAGAAAATTGATTTATTATCATATTTGGGAACTCAAAGATATTGATATGAAATATTTTTTTACGAGCTATAACTGTTCAACTGTAATTTATTATACATTATCATTGGTAAATCCAAAAATCTATGAGGATAAAAAATTATGGATTACTCCTCTGGACACTGTAAAATTCTTATATAAATATGATTTAATACAAACAAGTAAATTATTGCCAAGTGATGAATGGCTTGTTAAAATGATTGAAGAAAATACAGATTCCAGGAATATAGATTATGTTAAAAGGATAATCACCCATAAGGAATATTCTAGGATTGAACAGTTGGATTTTTATGCCCTAGAATTATTAAATGCGTATTCTACTGTAGAATATAATAAAAAAAATATAAGTAAAAAAGATTTAGATATTATAAAATTAGCCATAGACAAAACAGTAGGTGACAATAATTTATATTTTGATATATCTAAATATAAATCTCCCAATAAAATTCCTCATGAAAGACAAGCTGAGGTTGCCTATAGCAATGTAAATAATGACAGCTATATAAAATTATCCTTTTTAGGTGCATCTCATCTGATAAATGATAATAATAGAGAATATTTTGGTGAAAGTGAATTAAAAATTGGGTACTTGTCTTTATTGGTAAATAAATCAAATTTAGAATTAAATGAATTTACTCTTTATTCTATGAAGTCTTATATTCCTTATGATACTTTAACAAAAGATTTATCGTATCAATTTGAATTAGCTATAAAAAAAGAGTATACCAAATCTATGCAGTATCTTGATACGATGAAAGTGGATGGAGGTGTAGGTATAGATTTTTTAATAGCAAAAGATATAAATATGTTTTTAATCCTAAATGGTGGTATTGGATATAATAAAAAAGATCATATCCATTTCTTTTTTAACCCTGAAGTAGGGGCTATGATATATGAGGTTTTTAATATGAAAAGCTATTTCTCCTACCAGCCAGTTTTTATAAATACTAATAAAGCCTATGATAAATATACTTTGAGGCATAATATTTTTTTTAATAAAGATTGGACTTTTTCAATGGACACAGAAGCTATTCAAGGTAAAGATAAATATCTTAACTATGGATTTTCAATTAAAAAATTATTTTAGGAAGAAGAAGCCTTAGAAATTATAAGTATAATGAATACGAAGGACTTTGTCTTTATAACTGTATGATGATGGGTAAGATATATAGTTTTTATTCAGTTTATTATAGTAATCCATATTTATATTTTTATCATTAATATCAATATAGTTAAATGATATCATTAAACTTGATATTGTAGTAATATCATATTTTAAATTAAGGTTTACTTCGTATCCAAATGATTTTATATTTTGAATGGTATAAAAATCTCGTAATATATGGATATCTTTGGTATTGATGTAGGCATAAATTAATGATGGAGAAAATGCTAAAGATAGTTTCTTGAAAATAGTGTTTTTATAACTTATTCCAAGATTGTATTTATAAAATTTTTGTTTGAATTCTAACGTATTACCCGAAATAAATTCATTTTTATTCTTTATATAATCTTCTTGATAAGTATTTAGCCAATACATATCTAAGGTACTATAATTAAATTTTGTAAATAGGGTTACATTATTTGATAAAGCTTTTAAAAGCGTTATACCTATAGCATGATATTTACTAATTTTATTATTTGATTTAGAATATACGGTAAGGTTATTATTCTGCCAATCATAATCTTTACCTTCTGTTTGTGTAGTATTTAACAAAAAAGATGAGTTTATTCCAATAGTAAAGTAGTGAAATTTCTGGTTATATTCTAAGCCTATAGAGTTAAAGTTAAATGGAAAAACCAGCTTTGACCTTAAATTCTGAGTATTAGCACTCTCTACAATATAGAAAGATTGTCCATGATGATTGCCAAAAGAAAGATTTATATTTCCAGCAAATAGTATTACTGGAAATATAAGAGTGAAAAGTAACTTGTAATTATTCACTTAATTCATAAATACCATCACCATTTGCATCTATATAAGTTTTTGCTTGGCCTGATTCGGCTACTATTTTAACTTTTCCACCGTTAGCCATTATGTATCTTGCTTCTCCACTATTTAATCCTGAATAACCAAAAACAAAAGGGGTTTGAGACATATCATAACTTGTGTCATAATCAACATAGGAAGCTAGATTATTAATATAGAGTCTTCCTGATGTTTGATACATTTTAGGTAGAGATGTGGATAAATCAAAGTAATAAACTGAATTTTTCTGACCACTTTTAATAGAATTTGTTTCTTCTAGGGTAGAGAGATATAGTTTCATAGTATTTGCTGAAAAATAGCCTGTAATATTGCTAATATGTAGTTTTACTGTGCTGCCACTATATACGATAGAGGTAATTCCAGATGCAGATACTGTAGTATCGGAAAGATATGTAATATCTGTATTTGTATATGCGCCATATGTAGAATTATAATTTGATGCATTTGTTAAAAGTTTACCATTTAGAACCATTCCATTTTGATTACATTTATTAAAGGTAATCGTAAGTGAAGTTCCACCTGTTTCACTGCCAGAACCGCTAATGTTCATAGTTCCACCATCATAGCATGCTTCAGTTTGATTAACTGTTGCATTTAGTGAATAAAATTTTAAATCAACTTGATTTATTAAATCAGTTGTTTGTTTTATAGAAAGCACAATGTTTTGACTGGAAGAAGTGTTTATTGCATTAATAGAATAAGCAGTTTGTTGATTTTTTGCAACAATTTCTTTTACTCGTTTGCCATTTTCAATTGTAGGTGCAGCACTAACTGCATTTGAAGGGAATGATAAAGAAGCAGTACCTTCAGACGAGGAACCTGTTCCACAACCGGTAAATCCAATACCTAAAATAGATATTACTGTTAAACTTAATCCAAAAGATTTTATCTTTTTCAAATTATCTCCTAATATTTTATTTAGTGCATAAATAGCTAATATTTAATTTTTTTATTGAAATTTTGTTTAAGCTATTTATTTAACATAAATTATATCTAAAATAATTTTATATAGCAATATAAAATTATAGGATACTGACTTAATAGACACCTAAATTTTTATTGATGAAGAATCTAGCGAGTCTATTAGTCTAGCCATTTAGGACTTTTGGCGTGTGCTTTAGTTTTTTTGACAAGGTAAGCAATTTTATCTCTAAGATGATACTGCACTGTTTCAAGACTAACTTCAAGAACTCGAGCAATCTTTCGCTGTTCACCTTTCCTTTTGACAACTGCTTCAATCCAGACTTTACCATATGTTTTGATTTGCACTTTTTACATTCCATGTCTATTGTTGAGCAATTTATATGCCTTATTTGGTCAGTGCCAGATTACCCCCTCTATGTTCACTTTTCATAGTTTTAGTAGTGTAGCCATTTTTACAGTTTTTATTAAGGTCTTAAGTTAAGTGTGAATCTATTTCAGCTGCGAGAGCAGCTTCTGTAAGTTATTTAATGAGAGAGTCTAACGCTCCATCTTTTTTACCGTTTGACATAGGTTTCTGAATGATTCCTTGAATTTTTCTTCCAAGTTTTTATTAAAACTTCATACTAATTCCAGCAAGAACACCAGAAAGAGTATATGTTTGATTTTTAGTAAGATCTTCATTATCTGTAGTTTTAAAATCATAGTTCCTATATTCTATTTTTAAACTCATATGTTTGAACATATTATAATTCACACCAATACCATAGAGCATTCCTGTAGCAACAGTATAGTCACTTAAACTTTGTAAACCATATCCAATTAAACCATAAAAGTTAAAATCTTTATAATAAGTACCAAGTTTACAATCTAATGCGACCATACCACCTTCTAGAAAGTTTCCATCATTAAACATTACCTCTGTGCCAATGCCCCACATTATAAAATTATTTTCAATGTTTGTAAGTAGCTGATATTCAACTCCTATGAGCTTTGCATCATCATACTTTATCAATGCTGGATTTAAATCAGAATCATCTTTATATCCATAAATACTTTTACTAGTATTTAATGTACCACCCTTAAGACCAATATAGTGATTTGTTGCAGAAAACACCATTGTTGACAATATTGTAGTTAATGATATAGATACAGCGATTTTATTTAATTTCATTTTGCTTTTTTTCCTCATATAATATTTTTACCTAATTTTCTTTTATAAATAGGAGCATTTAAGTTTCCAAACAATAAGGCTTCTTGAAGACAACTATTTATTTAGCAAATATTGTATCTAAAAAAACTATATATATCAATATTAAACTCAAATTTATAATTTTCTATTCTCATCTATCGTTTCCTCTTTTTGAAAAACAATAGCTGATTTTGAATTTACAGAAAATTTTTGACGCTACCTAGCCATTCAAAAATAACGATTACAAAAGATAAAAATTTAGAGTATGATAATGGCACTATGCAGCTTTTATCGTAAGAACAATATGACAAAGAGAGGGAGATATTTTTTAAAGATTTAAAAGCCAATGCAAATACTTAGAGTTTTGAAAATACATGTAAAAAATTTACATGTATTTTACACATTAAAATAGCTAGCCTTAGGGTGGTACACCACCAACGCCGAGGTAGACTGTTCGGGGTGAATCTGAAACGTTTCGCTCAGCTCAATGCCCTCTTCTTCGGGGCGTAACAACTTAAAGAGCGGTACATTCAGCTCCAAGTCGGGACATGCCGCGTAGCCAAAGGAGTAGCGTGCACCTTGGTAGCGGTTCATTCTAACATCACTTAAGGTATTGCCTTCGCCTTCGGAGATGTTCAGATCAAGGCGTATCTGCTTGTGTGCCATTTCGGCAAGGGCTTCGGCGAGCTCTACGCCCAGACCGTGAAACTGGTAGTACTCGTTATAGTTACCCGCCTCGTAAATCTCACGCTCTACCTCACTGAGTTTTGCACCGGCACTCACGCAGGTGAGGGCAATAACATCATGGCGGTCACGATGAAAAAAGTCGCTAATAGCGCGGTGAGGTTTTTTACGTTGCCGTGGAAAGTCAAAATGGTACTCGGCACGCCCAATGACATGCTCCAGCGTATCGGTACAGACCTCATCGTCGCTGTGCCACCCCTCGCTCTCATGGAAGATGAGTAGGCTGTTGTCGTCACTGCGGCAGGGCCAGTAGCCGTAGAGAATGGTAGGCTCAAAGAGCTGCTCCTCTAAAAAACGCTGTTTGAGTTTTTCGTATGCCGGCCAGACAACCTCATCTAACTGTTTGGCATACGCCTCTTTGCTCATCCCTTTGGAACTGTAGCCCCAGCGGGATTTAAAGAGCAGTTTGTGGTTAATCCACTCAAATGCCAGCTCCACTTGTGTGGATGTGAGGGTCAGTTTACGTCGTCCCCAAAACGGCGGTGTCGGTACGGTGACGTCACGTGAGGGCATCACAATCTCTTCAAACGGCGGAATGACAATCTCTTCTTTCTCTTTAGGTGCTATTTGGCTTGCTTCTTTAGGGTGCAAGTCGGTGTCCAAATTGCCCGCTTCAATGCGGCTCATTGCCGTCACGCCGTCAAAAGCATCTTTACAGTAGAAGATGGGTCCATTGTAAAAGGGGCGGCAGAAATCGTCAATAAATGAGCGTGTCAGCGCGGCACCGCCTAAAAGAACGGGAATATCAATGCCCGCTTCTTTCATACTTTGAAGATTCTCTTTCATCACCTGTGTTGATTTAACCAGTAGACCGCTCATGCCGATGGCTTGGGCATTGGACTCTTTGAGCGTGTTAACAAACTGCTCCAACTCTACTTTAATGCCAAGATTAATGACCT
>JAMOMX010000374.1 GCA_027066935.1 Sulfurimonas sp.
AATAGCAAAAATAATTAGCTCAAATCCAATAGAGGTTAAAGCTTTGATGAAACTAGCCTCTATTGATGTACTAAAAACTTTAGGTGATGGGAAATACTCTATACTTTTAAATGACAAAACATTAACAGCCCAAAGTCAAAAACAACTAACAACTGGTGCTTCATATTGGACACAGATATCACAAACAAAAAGTGATATGCCACAGCTCTCAAATATATTAAAAATGCCACAACTGTTAAAAAATCTACAAAATACACCATTACAATATAATATTAGAGAGTTACAAAACCTACTAAATAATCAAAAACCTCAAAATATAGTAAAAACTCAACTGCTAGAACAACTAAGTACCGTTAGCTCTAAAGAGGAATTTACAAACACTTCAAACTTGTTACTCTCACTTCAAAACCAAACTATGACAATTCCCTTTAACTATAATGGGATATTTTCTATACTTCAGTATAAAAAAAGATATAATAAGAAAAGTAAAAAAACTTTTATAGATTTTTACGCGGCATTAGAGTCACTAGGTCCAGTTTCTGGACTTATTTCACTTGAAGATACTCACATTAGTATAGAACTAAATGTTGGATACGAAAAAACAAAACAATTTTTGGAAGCAAATATGGACTCTCTTGGATATGAACTAATAATTACCACTACTCAAAATATTGAACCTATTTTTGAACCAAACACCAATGCGATTTTGGACATTTGTATATGAATAGTGCTACACATATAGCTATCATTATGGATGGGAATGGGCGTTGGGCTGAAATGCAAGGTAAGAAAAGAGTTAAAGGGCATGAAGCTGGAGCTAAAATTGTTCGCAATATAACAGAGTATTGTGTTGCTCATAAAGATATAGAGAGGCTTACACTTTATGCTTTTTCTACTGAAAATTGGAAGCGACCACGATTAGAAGTTGAATTTTTGATGAAACTTTTAAATAATTATTTAAAAAAAGAATTAAATACTTACATAAAAAATAACATCCGTTTTGAACCAATAGGTGATTTAAGAGCATTTTCTTCCTCTTTACAAGCAACAATAAAAGAGGTTAAAGAAAAAACAGCACACTGTGATGGATTAGTTCAATCTCTTGCATTAAATTATGGTGCAAAAGATGAGATGCTTAGAGCAATTAATAAGATCCGAAAATCTGAAGATGATATAACTGAGACTATGTTATCAAACGCTCTTGATTGCAAACATGATGTTGATTTACTTATTCGTACAGGTGGTGATCATAGAATATCAAACTACCTACTTTGGCAATCAGCTTATGCGGAATTTTTCTTTTGCAATACGCTATGGCCTGATTTTACAACTAAAGAATTAGAAAAAATTATTAAAGAATTTACAAAAATAGAGCGTAGATTTGGAGGATTGAAATGATTGAACTTAGTATTGCTTTTGTGTTTGGACTTCTATTTGGTTCTTTTTTAAATGTTGTTATTCTGAGAGTTCCAATTGGAGAGAGTGTTGTTTTTAACCCATCCCATTGTATGAGATGTAAAGCGAAGTTAAGACCATGGCATAACATCCCTCTTTTTTCTTGGCTTTTTTTAAGAGGAAAATGCTCATTTTGTAAAACTAAGATATCGATACAATACCCTTTAATTGAGTTGATTTCTGGAATTATATTTTTAACTTTAGCTAACAAATATGGACTTAGTTTACCTATATTTTTTGTAGCATTAAGTTTTTTAATGCTTTTAGCTCTATCTATGATAGATTTTAAGTATAAAATGATTCCAGATAGCATAAATCTTTTAGCAATTATATTTGCAATTTTAGGCGCTTGGAGCATAGGTGGAATTTTTAATAACTTTGTAAATGCCATACTCTTTGCAGGTGGTTTTACACTACTTAGGTTTTCACTATCTTATATATTAACATCCTCAGCACACAGAGCAATTAAAAAAAATGTTACCTCATGGAGCAAAAATTATCATCCATACCCATTTATAGAAGCTATGGGGGAGGGCGATATTATGGTGGCTGCAACTATGGGGGCACTTCTTGGCGTGGAGCTTACTTTAGTTGCCATATTTTTATCAGCTATTTTAGCCCTTCCTGTTATGCTAGCACTCAAAAATAAAGGTGCAGAAGAGCAAAGAGTTCCTTTTGTACCTTTTTTAGCTCTATCTACATTTATAGTATATATTTTAGACACTCCAATAATGGCATATATTGAGGCAAATTATTAAACTATGAATATATTAAGAAGATATATATTAAATCATCTATCGGTATTGTTTTTATCTATATTTTTACCCTTATTTGCTATAGCTTCTGTAATTTTTCTAATAAAATTAGCAACTTTTACCGCTGTAGTTCAGCTCTCTTTTTTGGAGATGAGTAAAATGTATATTTTTGTATTACCTGAAGTTTTATTTTTTACACTCCCTTTTTCTTTTTTTGTAGCAGCATCATTAACCCTATTTAAACTATCAAATGATAATGAAATTATTGTATTGTTTTCACTTGGAATCCATCCAAACTTTATACTTAAAACACTTTTTAAACCAGCATTATTATTATCAATACTATTATTTATGAATTTTTTTATACTATACCCACATGCTAAGACACTTTCTAAAAATTTTTATACATATAAAAAGAGTGAAGCAAAATTCAATCTCTCAGCTTCTGAATTTGGACATAGTTTTGGAGAGTGGTTACTTTATATTGGAGAAAATAACTCTGATGGTACATATGAAGATGTCTTTTTATTCAAAAAAAATATAACTGATGAATCAGAGGTGTTAATTATCGCAAAATATGCTGAAATAATTAATGAAACAAGTGTGCTTCACCTAAAGCTTACAGATGGAGAGGGATATAGCTATCATAAAGATAAATTTACACAAGTAAATTTTGATGTTATGTTTATAAATGACTCACTTACAACTCATCTAAGAAAATATGAAAGCCCATTAGAATATTGGCAATCAGATATCAATAAAAAGAAAAAGAAAAGAGTCTTTATTACAGATACTTTAATGAGTTTACTTCCAGTATTAACACTATTTTTAGCAGCTAGTATAGGAATTGTTCATATCCGACATAATAAAGGTAAGGTATATCTATATCTTTTTTTAAGCATTATTGCCTATTATGAGTTAATTTTAATGCTTCGTGGACCACTTGGATATTATAGTATACCTTTAATAGCTACCGTATGGTTAATTACAACTTTTATTATCTATAAAAAAGCAATTATAAATAAGTTTTAGATGCGTATTTGTATAACTATCTCTTACAATGGAACTACCTTTTTAGGCTCACAAATTCAAGTTGATACAAACAATACTATCTTTAACCAAATTGAAAATGTATTAAATGAGATAAATATATACTCCAAGCCACAAGCTAGTGGCAGAACAGACAAAGGTGTCCATGCTACAGGGCAAACTTTTCATATAGATATACCAAAATATTGGCAAGATTTAAAAAAATTAAAAGAGACTCTAAACAGGATGCTTCCAAAAAGTATAGATATTAAAAAAATCACAAAAGTACAAAATGATTTCCATGCTAGATATGGAGCTAAATCAAGAGTTTATAGATATATAATTAAAAAATCAAAATCAAACCCATTTGAAAATGATTTAGTGAGTTTTTATGAAAATGTAGACTTTGAAAATATTCAAAAAAATATTAAACTTTTTGAGGGTAAGTTTGATTTTATAAATTTTATGAAAACTGGAAGTGAAGTCAACTCAACTAAAAGAGAGGTGTACAAAACCATTGCTTATAAATATAAAGATTTCATTGTTTTATATTTTGAAGCAAATGGATTTTTAAGAGCTCAAGTTCGCCTTATGGTTGGAGCACTTTTAAGTTTAAGTAAGACTCAAATAAAAGAACAACTCTCATCCAAAAAAATTCATAAAATTAAACCTGCAAAGGCAAATGGACTTTATTTAGTAAAGATTAAATACTAAACTACTTTTTTTGTTTTTTTCTAAAAAGGTGATAATTTTCACTTTGACATATTGTCTCAAGGTAAGATTCTGAACATTTTTTTGCATTTTTCCATGCTCCAGATGGTACACGAACCTCTAGCATGTTCTTTTCTTTTAACTTAATGATTTTTTTATCACTAAGAATTTTTTCTACAGGGGAAAAATCAATCTTTGTTAAATCAATATCTTTTCTATAATAACATGTTTGTTTTGAAAAATTTCCCCAACCAGGAATACCATCAACTGTATATGGAACCTCATATCCATTGGAGAATGTTACCATTATCACATAGTGACTATCTTCATAACATTCACTAATTTTTCCTTTTCCAAAAATAAGTCCATACACCTTATCTCCTACTTTTGCATCTTTAAAATAACCCATTATAGCTCCTAGTTTTATTATTTATATTATTATAATAACACAAAAAAGTATAAATAGTAGAGTTCTATTATAAGATAAGTACTTTATTGCTTGTTTTTATGGAACTATCTACCATAAGTGATGTTGAATAAACTCCGCTTTCTACACATGAATTTGATATTACTGTAACTGATTTTGAGTTAGATTTAAAATCATCTTTTGAGATAATATGTGAATATGTTTTTGATTCAATAGCGTAGGTTCTTTCATATGAAGCAGAGGTGGTTAAAGCTTCATCCTCAATTTTAATTTTTTTTGCATGTATAGTGGGGTTGTTTGGATTTTTTATGCCAACGACAAATTTTTTATTATTTGGTCGTCTTCCAAGTGCATATATATCTCCACCAAAATTTACTAATGCAGATTTTATTTTATTTTTTTTTAAAATTTTAACTGCTCTATCAACTGCATACTCTTTAACAAAACCGCCTAGGTCAATTTTGGTGTAATTGTTATCAAATATAATTTTATCTTTTTTGATATTAAAATGTTCACACCCTACATAAGAGTATAAAGAGGCTTTTTTTAACTCTAAATCATCAATTTTTTTTTCATTAATATAAAGATTTTTAATAGTAGCTATTGTTATATCAAAAACACCATTTGTATTTTTATAATACTGTTTAGCTCGTTGTAGTAAACTTTTACTCTCTTGATCTAATAAATTTGATTTTCGTAAATTTATTTCTGATAGAAATGAGTTATCATCATAGTAGTTGTATTTTTTTTCTAATCGTTTTGCTTCATTTAAAATACTTTTAGCAGAGCTATCTGCTAAAAGCTTATCTTGTGTATATATTATTAATGTACATGAAGTGGTCATCACTTCAAATTTATATACAAATTTTCTATTCATTAAAAATTATATCTAAATCCAGTCATAAAATATGTGGCATTATTCCCTGTGGACTGAGTATAAAAATTAGCACTTAAATTTACACTCCACTGTTCAGAAATTTTATAATCTGCATCAGTTTTATAGGTAATAGAAGAAAAACCACTCATTCTTTGATCACTAGAAGCATAAACTTCATTTGTAAAATAATCTTTTTTTGCATTATAAAAATCTGCTTCACTTTGAATATAACCTCGTAAACCAAATTTAAAAATCCAATCAGAAGTATATTCGTAATAAATATCACTATCAAGTGTATTTGAATCCATACCCCAATCATCGATATAATAACGATATGCTAGCTGCAGTGAAACTTTATTTGTTAACGCATTTGCATATTTTATAGATGCCCCATATGCTATTTTTGAATCTGGTCGATTTTCTGAGACTATATCAGCTGTATTTGTAATTTCATTATAGTTTCTGACAACATTCATATATGGATTTGTCAAATATCCATCTTCTACAATAGCAAATAAAGCAATTTTTGCATAACTATCAGAGTTTATATTTTGAGAAAAGCTTAGTTGTGCATTTATTAAACTGGCATCCATTTTTTGTGATGCACCACTTTTTGTATCAACATCACAATTACTATTTTCAATACATGTAACTAAGATTTCATTAAATTGGTAAGAAAGTCCTAAAGAGATTGATTGATTTTTAGAATCATCTAACCAGTGCATATACTCAGCAGAAGCTTCTTTTGAGTAAAAATCTTTCTCACTTGAATAATTAAAACCAACTGTTAATTCATCACGATTAGCAAAACGACTAGTTAAGGCAAGACCCCCTGCTACCCGTTTGTCATCATATTTAACATTGCCAAATTTAACATCTGTAGCATTTAGATCAGTACCCCTTGCAAATGCTGATGCACCACTACTTGCAGCACTACTTGCGCCACTACTTGAATACTCATCATCATCGTCGTCGTCATCGTCATCGTCATCATGATCGTCATCGTCATAATCATCAAGCATACTTCCCGCGGCACTATTAAAAGTTGGGCTTGCTCCACTTACAGCATCATAAACAAAAGAAGCATTTAAAGTAAAATCAGTTCCAAAATCTTTATTTATCATAATAGATGGGGCTGAAACTGCTGTTCTATCATCATTTTCATTATATTGTAAATATTGAAAAGTTACATAATCTTCTGCTTGAGATGCTACACTAATTAATAATGCAGCAGCAGCTATTGATAATTTTAATTGCATCCGCAACCTCCTCCAGCAACACCGCTTCCACCTTTTGAAGCTTCTTTTGAAAAGTACATATGTTCTTCAAATTTTTTACCTAAAGAATTAGTGCCTCCATCTTTCATTGTTTCTTTAGCCAAAACACCTTTTTCCCAAGGTTTAACCTCTTTAATGCACCCGCTAAACAATAAAAGGGTAGATAGTATTAATATTGTTTTCACGCTATTGCTCCATCTCTTTTAGATCATTAAGTATAACTTTGTCAATATTATCAATTGCACCAGTAATTATTTTTATGATTTTTTTATTTTTTATATAATAAAGGGTAGGCATCCCAATTGGATTAAACTCTGCAATAATAAGATTTTGAGGGTCGTTAATTACCCTAAAATTAAGATTACCATCAGCCTTTAAAGATTCTTGAAATTTTATACCTTTATTAACATCCTTATCAACATCTATACCAATAATTTCAACTTTATTAGAATCAATTTGTCTATTTACTTTAGAGATTAAAGGTATCTCTTTTTTACAAGAACCACACCAAGATGCAAAAAAGTCAACTATATACATTTTATTTTCTTTTAGACCAAGATGAGAAGCGATATTTTCAGAAATAATATCACCCTTTTGATAAGCTAAAATATTTGTTAAAAATAAAAAAAGTACTATTAAGATTTTCATTTATTATCCTTTTAATTTTTGATTGTAATTTTACAGTAATTTTATTAAAGCGTAATTAAGATAAATTACTTAATAATTTTGCCCAAATCATTCCAATAAATTCATGAATAGCCATCCTAGAATCCTCTAATGCTCTAATTGTGGGTGCTTTAAAATATGTATCTATCTCCCATTTATGAAAATCTGTTGGTGCAGGAATGGGATTCATCCCCATACTCTCAAATAATAACATAGATCTTGGCATATGGGTTGCTGATGTTACCAAAACAAAAGGGTTCTCACCAACAATACTCTTCATATATTGAATCTCCATCTTGGTATCATTTGGCTTGGCATTTATAATCATATCTTCTTCTTCAACACCAAGGGCTAGTGCCAATATAGAGTTCATTTTTGCATTTGATTCATTTGTGTTACCATCATATCCTGTAAAAACTATTTTAGAGTTTGGAGTTTTTTTATGAATTATAACACCCTCTAAAACTCTTTTAGTTCCACTGTTTGAAAGATGTGAACTTATTGGTTGTAATATGTCAGTATTATGTCCATGACCTAATACATGTATATATTTTATATTAGTTTTATAGTGATATTTGGGATATTGATTTTCTAGCTTTTTTACTAAATAATTAGAAAATGGTGGATATGAAAAAAGAACTAAAAAAATAAATGAAAAACTTAAA
>JAMOMX010000375.1 GCA_027066935.1 Sulfurimonas sp.
TTAAATGAGGTTACAAAAATGGCTGTTACGATTACACAAGCACTTGATTTTATATATAAACACACTAAAAGAAATTCACTTAAAATTTTACCAATAGAACAAGCACTTTCATATATCATTGCTGAAGATATTATAGCTACTCATAATCTTCCTCCTTATGATAACTCAGCGATGGATGGTTTTGCTGTAAAACATTGTGATGCTGGCAAAAAAGTTAAAGTTACACATACTATTTTTGCGGGTGATAATTCTAATGAGGTATTATTATGTGGTAAGGGTATTAAAATTATGACTGGCGCTAAAATTCCTGATGGTTGTGAACTGATTGTTCCAGCAGAGGATACAGTACAACATAAAGATGGTATTGAACTACCAAAAGATTTAAATATGGCAAGACACATTCGTCTTTGTGGCGAAGATATAAAAAGTGGAGATATCTTACTTTGTAGCGGAGATAAACTTCAAGCTCATCAAATCACTCTTTTAGCCTCTCAGGGTATAAGTCACATAAAGGTATATAAAAAACCTCGAGTATCTATTTTTGCAAGTGGTAGTGAGCTTAAAATGCATTTTGAGAGTGTTGAAGACAAGTACCAACTATACAACACAAATGCTCCTGCATTAAAAGCAAGATGTGAAGAGTTAGGTGCAAGTGTTGATTTTATAGGGACTGCTAAAGATTCTCTTGAAAATTTAAAAGAGCATTTAAAAAGTGCGCTTGATAGTGATCTTATAGTCACTACCGGTGGAGTTAGTGTTGGTGAAGCTGATTATACAAAAGAAGTTTTTGGTAGCTTTGGAATGGAGACCTACTTTGACAAAGTTGAGATAAAACCTGGAAAACCAACAACTTTTGGTCGTATAGGTGATACTTTTGTATTAAATTTGCCGGGTAATCCACTTGCAGCTTCACTTAATTTTGAACTTTTTGGGCAAAGCATATTGTTATTTCTTAGCGGTGTTAGAAAAAAATATTTAGATACAATAACAACAAAAATGCAAGATGATTTTAAATTAAAAGCTGGGCGAAGAACATTGCTACCTGGTTACTTTGATGGAGAAACATTTAAAGCATGTGATAAATCTGCTCCAGGGATGGTAACACCACTCGCAATCTCAAATTCATACATAATCATAAGTGAAAAAACTAGTTTGATAAAATCTGGAGATGAAGTAAAAATATTACCAATTAGGTTTGAATTTAATTCTAAAGAGATGGTGGATTTAGTAACGACATAGATTTCGTGTCTAAACACTTGTAGGATTTATAAACTTTTTCCCTTTTTTAATGTTTTCCCAAAGCTCTACATCAGACCAGTCTTCTTTAATTGTTTGACTAAATATAATGGTATCTAAGTCTATTTTACCCATTTGCTCACTATAGGCGTCTTTGGCGAAACACTGTGCATATCCAGTATCTGTTTCGTGAACTATGATACTATTTAGCTTTACTTCTCTCTCACCGTTTACAGTCTCTGTAAGTTTTAAAATTCTATCAATCATAACAAATATTACACGAGAAAACTGTTCTGCTGATGGCGATACTGGGAGTTGAATCCATCTGTCTGAGTATTTTTT
>JAMOMX010000376.1 GCA_027066935.1 Sulfurimonas sp.
TGTGACCGTAACCGAGATATCGTACATTAAAAATGTTGTAAAGCAGAGACATAGCATAAATTTTTTAGAGGCAAAAAAAGTACTAGAGATAGCAGAATCGATCAAGCTTTAGCGTAAAGTCACCATCTATAAGGGCAGCTTGACGATTACTCTTACCAATCTCCTATTCTACCATTTCAACAGAATGCTTTTTATAATCAAAACATACAACACTTTATCTACACAACCAACACCTTTACCTTAAGGGACATACTGTCCTTTTAATGGATTATTGAACAATTAACAGAACACTTTGTCCTATTAATCCCTATTTCAGTGAAAAAAAGACACTTATTTTTTAAGCATACTGACATAAAAATCACAATAACATTAACAACTATGGTAATTTGACACATTATCGATAATTAACAGACATTTCGTGTGTCCGTTAATTTGTATATGCGGAGTTATTATGATATAGTGTTCCTTTAATAAGTAGTTATATTTTTGAGGAGTTTAAAATTGTATAGATATAAAGTTATGATCATAATCATCATGTTATTTATGATGAGCGGATGCTCAACAATGAAGACTGTTTCTGCAATGATGCAATCTACGGACGACTTTATGCTTCATAGCAAGGGAAATGGTTTTATATTTCAAGAAACAAAACATTTATCTTTGGCTAATGAGGCAGAAAAGTATTTAGAAAAGTCCTTAGATGTGGTTGAGAAAGCACAGTATAGGAAATTTACCAAGCCGATAAACATATATGCGGTATCTTCGTTAGATAGTTTAGAAAAATACTGTGGTTACAGGTTTGTGTTGGGATGCGTTGTTAATGAAAAGGTTTTTCTCTCACCTCGTATTTTAACTCAACCAACTGGTACACTTCCTAGGATTCTTACCCATGAGTTATCCCATTTGCACATTATCCAACAATTAAGCATGTTTGAGTTGGTGAGCATCCCAACTTGGTTTAGAGAGGGTCTTGCAGTATATGTGAGTACAAAAATAGAAAGTGATGCAAAACTTGATTTTAAAGAGGCAGAGATAAAAATCAAGGAAGGAAATTCATTTTATCCAAATAAAAAAGGGTCTATTATTTTTCCTAAAAGCCATGTGAGCTTTGGACTTTCTCGCTCTATTTTTTATAGGCAAGTTGCTTCTTTTGTCAAGTTTATTCATCTGAACAATAAAGCTGGGTTTGAAAAATTACTATTATCAATCCAAGAAGGCAAAGAATTTTCTGTAGCATTCCAAAGTGATATTGGCACAACTATAGATTTAAAATGGAGTTCTTTTGTAAAACAAATATAATAATATATTATAAGAAAGTTTGAATCTTTACTTTTTGATGTTAAAATAAGTTCAGATATAACAATTTCTTGGAAGAAAAATATGCCTACCCAGCCAACATTCAAAGCTTTTTTGAGAAAATAGCTTAAATAGTTTTCAAACTAAACTAGAAAATAACGGCATATTTTTCAAGATAGCCGTTATATCCAAAATCCATATTATTTGGAAATTAAAACTACACCAAAACTACACCCCAGTGAATGAATCTCCACTTTTAAGATGTGAAACAACAAAGAT
>JAMOMX010000377.1 GCA_027066935.1 Sulfurimonas sp.
CCAATGTCAGCTTCTGCGTTATCTGGAATAGACGCATTACTTTCAACTGTTCAAATGCCAGCTGGAATGCCAGTTGCTACAGTTGCTATAGGAAAAGCTGGAGCTATAAATTCTGCTTATTTGGCTCTACAAATATTAGCATTAAATGATGAACAATTAGCTAAAAAACTAAAAGATGATAGAGTCTCTAAAGCTAAAAAAGTTGAAACTGATTCTTCTGAGATAGAAACAATTATAAGTATTTAAATGTCATGCCACTCAATAAGCTTATAAATGATAACTGTAAAAATAGAATTAAGCCTGCCTTATTAGTTGATGTAAAAACCGAAGCTCTTCTTGTCTTTGCAAGAACAGCTTTAGAGAGATATTTTGCACAAATAGATGAAGCTAAATTTGAAGCTACTGTTGGAACACATAGCGATACAAGTTATGTTTATAACACTTTGAGAAAACTGCTTATTAATCTTCAAGATTCTGTTGTAAATGTTGATTATTTTATAACACTAGTCCATGAAAGCAAAAAATCTGCTATACTTAAAGAATTAGCTAAATGTGAAGATCCCCTAATTAACTATTATGATGTTATGGCTGAAACTGTAGCAAAATATTATAAAGATAAATCAGCATACCTACCAGAGTTTTTAGTTATTTGTGTGCTAAGTCACTGGATTTTAGAAGAAGAAAAGTCAATAAACCTATATCCTTTTTTAAAAGATATAGATTTTTTAGAATTAACAAGTAAATTTGAAGAAAATAGAAAACATTTTGAAAAAGATGATGGATGTACAATTAATGAAGTATATGAAGTATCTTCTATAATTATAGAAAAATTAAAAAAATATAAATATAAAGTAAATAAGACTAGAATTTCAAAAACAAGAAAGAAAAAATAAGCACTATCAATAAGGAAACAATATGAAAAAACACTTACTCGCAATAGAAAGATTTATAAAAGATGAATCGTTTAGTGGGGTTTTGCTTTTTATAGCTACTCTAGCTGCTGTTATGGTAGCAAACTCATCTTTAAGTGATAACTATTTTGAATTATGGCAAACAAATTTAGGTATTACTTTAGGCGATAAAACTATATCTATGAGTTTAATGCACTGGATAAATGATGGTCTAATGGCTCTATTTTTCTTAATGGTTGGGCTTGAAATAAAAAGGGAGTTACTAATTGGTGAATTGTCATCTGTAAAAAAAGCAAGCTTCCCAATCATTGCAGCAGCTGGTGGTATGGCAATTCCTGCTTTAGTTTATGTGGCGTTTAATATGGATAACCCAAGAGGATTTGGTATCCCAATGGCTACAGACATTGCCTTTGCTTTAGGGATATTGATGCTTCTTGGCAAGAGAGTGAATCCCTCTTTAAAGGTATTTTTGGTAGCTCTTGCTGTTGTAGATGATTTGGGTGCTGTTATAGTTGTTGCTACTGTATATACAAGTGAAATTCATTCAGAGTACTTTTTATATGCTGCACTGGCTTATGCATTAGTTTGGATACTAAACCTAAAAAAGGTTACCTCGCTTACACCATACTTACTTTTAGGGATAGCGTTATGGGTATTTATACATTCCGCTGGAGTTCACGCAACTATTGCTGGGGTTCTTTTAGCTTTTGCTATACCTATTAGTTCTAAAGTTGATGAAGATAGTTTTATACAAAACACAAACGAATCAGTAGATAAGTTTAAAAAAAATATAGATGACATACCTATTTTAAATCATTATCAAATAGATGCACTTGAAGATATAGCATATAACTATGAAAAGGTTCAAAATCCTCTTGTAAAACTAGAACACAGACTTCATAGTTTTTCTGCATTTTTCATTATGCCACTTTTTGCATTCTCAAATGCGGGTGTTCTTCTTGATTTTTCAGCAGTAACTCAAAACTTGACCGTTGTTCTTGGTGTTGTCTTAGGGCTTATTATTGGAAAACCTATAGGGATAGTTGGATTTACATATTTAGCGCATAAATTAAAAATAATTACAAAACCTGATAATTTAAGTTGGTCTGAGATTATCGCGGTTGGGTTCTTAGGTGGGATTGGATTTACAATGTCTATATTTATAACTCATCTGGCATTCTTAGATCAAAGTATGATTGATGCTGTTAAATTAGGTATTTTCTTTGCTTCATTTATAGCTGGTGTAGTTGGTGTGCTTTTAATTTTAAAAGCCCATAAAAATAAAAATTTGCTTAAATAAAGGATTTGGTTTGTGTTAGAAATCATAATATATACAATTTTTATATCTACTATATTAAATGTTATATTAAAGAAATTTTCAATACCAACTATAATAGGATACATAGCTACAGGGACAATAATAGCTTATAGCTTCAATTTACATGAGGCTATACACAACCAAGACTTAAGAGAGATAGCAGAGTTTGGAGTTGTTTTTTTACTGTTTAGTATAGGTTTGGAGTTTTCGGTAAAGCATCTTATAAAAATGAAAAAAGAGGTGTTTTTATATGGTGGACTTCAAGTATTTTTAACAGCAAGTTTTTTTACTTTTGTAGCAAATGGTTTATTTTCTATAGAGATAAAATCCTCGATAATAATAGGTGCGGCTTTAGCTCTTTCATCAACAGCAATAGTATTAAAGCTTTTAAATGAAAATGGAGATATAAATAAAACCTTTGGTCAAAAAACTTTAGGCATTTTACTTTTTCAAGATATAGCTGTAATCCCAATATTACTAATGATTACCATCTTTAGTATTGCAGATAATTCCATCTCTACTTTACTTATGAAAACATTTTTAAATGCAATAATTTTACTAATTGGATTATTTTTAACTGGTAAATATCTACTTGAACCATTTTTCCATCAAGTTAGTAAAACAAAATCAAATGAGATATTTATAAGCTCTATTTTATTGATTGTAATTGGTGCTTCTTTTGTATCACATCAATTTGGTTTTTCGTACTCATTAGGAGCTTTTATAGCTGGTATGATGATCTCTGAAACAACTTATAAAAACCAGGTTGAAGCTGATCTTATTCCATTTAGAGATTTACTTTTGGGTGTCTTTTTCATAACAGTTGGAATGCAACTTGATTTTAAAATAATATATGAAAATATCACTATTATCTCTTTATTGTTACCAGCTTTAATAGTTGTAAAAATAGTTATCATTTTTACTATATTAAGATTTTCTACAGATAAAAGAAGTGCCCTGAAAAGTTCATTATCGCTTTTTCAGCTAGGTGAATTTGCATTAGTTATTTTTGAATTATCGTTTGCAAAAGGGCTATTAGACCCTGTAGTAGGACAGATTTTAATAGTAACTGTTATAATATCTATGATAATGACACCATTTGTTTTAAAAAATATCTCTGTTATTGCAGATATATTTAATCGCGGTAAAAATAATAATGATGATTTGCATATCGTTGATAATGAGAGTCTAAAAAATCATATTATTCTTATTGGATATGGAAGATTAGGTAAACATATTTCAAAACTTATACAAAAAAATGGTACAAAATATATAGCTATTGAGGGTGATATTCAAACTGTAAAAGAAGCTCAAGAATTAAATTTACCTGTTATTTTTGGAAATGCTTCTCAAAAACATATATTAGAATCAGTAAATATAAAAGATGCCTCAGCAGTAATTGTATCTATAGGAAACAGTAGAAAACTAACTCACATTTGTGAGGTTGTAAATGAATTAACTCGCAACTCAAAAACAATAGTTAAAGTAAATAAATTTGAAGAAAAAGATGAACTCTCTAGATTAAACCTTTCTCATATCATTGTAGAGACAGAAAACACAGCAAAAGCTATGTTTGATGAAGCGATGAAAATTTAAAAAATAGTTACTCTATTGGAAATTTGTAATGATTCCAAGAAGGGTATCCATCTCTATAATAATATATCTTTGTATAACCATATTCTACAGCCTTCTCTATTGCTTCAGCCGTTAATGGGCAACGTTGGCCATTACAATATATAACCATATCTTCATTTTGTTTAACAATTGAATTTAGATTTTTTTTAGAAAATGAACCGACATAAAGATGATATGCATTTTTTATTTTTCCATTTTTTACAAATCTATCAGGTCTAACATCAATAAACTTAACACCATTATTAAACATTTCATATGCTTTTTTTGAATCTATTAGCTGTGAGCCAGGTACATGCATTGGTGCCATATAATTTGCAAATAATGAACTTACAAGCAATAAAATAAAAACTATTTTTTTCATAAATATCCTTAGTATAAAAATTATCTAACTATACCATATATAAATAAATTGAATTCAAAATGTTATTTCTAAGTAGTGAGAATATTTGAGGGTTAATATTAAGTTCCCCATAATGAGGAACTTGTGGAAATCTATTTTAGGTTTTCAAATGGCGCAGTTACAACTGCCTTTCTAGTTACAGTGTATGGAACTAGTGCTGCTGCACGAGCGCGTTTAATTACTGTAGCTACCATATCTTGGTGACGCTTACAATTTCCTGTTAAACGACGAGGCATAATTTTGTATCTTTCAGATAGTGAAAAACGTAGACCAGCTACATCTTTATAATCAATGAAGTCAACTTTAGCTTCACAATATTTACAATACCTTTTTTTATATTTTCTTCTTTCTGCCATGATTTATCCTTTATTATTTATTTTTAAAATGGAATTTCATCTTCATCAATGTCGATCACTGGAACTTCATTAGAACTTGGCATCTGACGAGCTGGTTGCTGATATGACTGTTGCGACTGCTGTTGTTGCTGAGGCTGACCATAACTTTGCTGTTGCTGTGCAGGTGCTTGATAGCTTTGAGCTTGTTGTCCAGCAGGTGCTTGATTTTGAGGTTGCGCTTGAGGTGCTGAGTTATAATTAGCAGCACCTTGATTGTCACCTTTAGAATCTAACATTTGCATAGTTTCAACTACTACAGAGTGTTTACTTCTTTTTTGTCCATTTTGATCTACCCATTGGTCAAAGTTTAAGCGGCCCTCAACTAGGATTTTACTCCCTTTGCGAAGATATTGATTAGCTATCTCTGCACTACGTGCAAAAAAAGTAATATCTACAAAACAAACTTCCTCTTTTTTTTCACCATTACTAGTGTATTTACGGCTTGTAGCAATTGCAGTATTTGCAATTCCCATTCCACTTTGAGAGTATCTAAGTTCAATATCGCGTGTTAAGTTTCCAACTAAAATAACTTTGTTAAACATGAGTTTCCTTTTTTATTAAAGCTTTAATAGTTAAAGCTACTACTCTGCTGCTGGAGCAGTTTGTGCCACTGGAGCTTCTTCAACTGCTGGTGTAGCTTCTGCTGCTGGAGCTTCTTCAACTGCTGGAACTTCTTCAGCCACTGGTGTAGCTTCTGCTTTTGGAGCTTCAGCTTTTTTTTGTGCTTTTTTAACAAGCTCATTCCATGCAGTAATTTCACGGTTAGTATCATATTTGATAGTAACAAATCTTAAAAGCTCTTCGTTTAAACGAAATCTTCTTTCAATTTCTGTGATTACTGAAGGTTCAGCTGAATAGTAAATAACTTGGAAAAATCCGCGTTCATTTTTGTCAATAGGGTATGCTAATTTTCTCATTCCCATGTCGTAAGTTGTAGCTATGCAGCCACCATTTGAAGTGATAACTTCTTGAATAGCCTTTAGGCTTTCTTGAATCTCTTCTGCAGTTAATGTTGGTTTTACGATTACTAGGTTTTCGTAATTTCTCATTGAGTATTTCTCCTTTTGGAATTGCCCGCAGGCTTTTGTTTTCCCCTTTGGTTAAAGGCTATGCCCTGTATATACTATTTAAATCAATAGTACAAAGAGAAAGGAACGCGCAATTATACATAAAAAAGACTTAAAAAAAGCTCATTACATAGAAGTATGGCATTATGCAATATTAATACTCTATTTTGTTGTTTTAGGATATAGTTGTAAAAATAAAATAATCGGTTATAAAATAGATGGCAAAAAGAAGAAAAAAAGTAAAAAGTAGTTCAAATTATTTATCTTATATTGTTTGGATACTTAGTTTTATCGTAGCTATATCTGCATCTTTAGCTGTAGGTTATCACTTTGGATACAATGATGCAAAAACACACACTAACTTAGAGCAAAAAAATAAAGAAAATATTAATTTAGCAATTTTACAAAAATTTGAAAAAAATAATGCAAAAACAGAAAATAAAAGTGTAAATGATAGACTAAAAGAGGTTTTAAAACAGGCTCCTAAAAATGCTATTAGCGCAAATCATGAATATGAAGAAGAATCTTTAGCAAAACCACCAGTACGCATAAAGAGAGATTTAGCTCTCTCATCAACAAAACCAAAATTAGCAATAATATTTGATGATGTTTCAGTAAAGAGTCAAGTTGAGGCCATAAAAAAACTCAACCTTCCTTTAACAATGAGTTTTTTACCACCCTCAAAGTATAGACCAAATTCAGCTAAATTAGCTTCAAAGGAAGATTTTTATATGGTTCATCTTCCTATGGAAGCTATGGGATTTACAAAAGAGGAACCTTTTACTTTAAGAATTGCAGATTCACAATCAGAAATAAGGGATAGAGTGGAAAAAATTAAAAAACTTTTCCCAAGAGTTCGTTATATAAATAACCATACGGGGAGTAAATTTACTTCTAGTGAGATAGCTGTAAATAAATTGATTTCTATATTAAATGAAAATCATATAAATTTTATAGACTCTCGTACTACAGCAGATACTAAAGTTCCAAAAGTGATGAAAAACTTTGACTTAAAATATGTGTCACGCGATGTTTTTTTAGATCATCAATTAGACAAGTTATATATAAAAAAACAAATAAAAAAAGCTATAAAAATTGCAAAAGCTCATGGAACAGCAATAGCGATCGGGCATCCACATGTTAATACTCTTTTAGCGATTGATGAATCAAAAAAATTATTTGAAGATGTTGAGTTAGTATTGATAAACAAGCTGTATTAGATGGCTGTTTTAAATTATCATATAAAAGAACTTAAAAGTATGAAAACATATCCAAAAGAGCTTTTTTATGATGGAGATCTCTCTTTATTAGACAAAGAAAAAATTTCAATAGTTGGTAGTCGTAGACCTACAAAGTATTCTAGAATGCAGATACAAAACCTTTCATCAAAATTATCAAAAATCGGTATATGTGTAGTTAGTGGAGGAGCGATGGGAATTGATGCGATAGCTCATAGTGGGGCTGGTAGCACTAACACCATATCTGTCCTTCCATGTGGTATCGATGTTCGATATCCTGCTGTAAATAAAAATTTATTAAACGATATACAAAAAAATGGACTTTTACTTAGTCAATTTAAAGATGGTGCTTTATCCCGCCCATATACTTTTGTTTTAAGAAATGAATTAGTAGTAGCACTTGGTAAAATTCTTGTAGTTGGTGAAGCAGATGTAGGTAGCGGCACTATGAGAAGTGTAGAATTCGCACTAAAAATGGGCAAAGAGGTTTATGTTTTAGCACAAAGAATGGGTGAGAGTCTCGGCACAAATAAATTGCTATCAGATGGTAAAGCAAAAGCTATTTATGATATAGATCAATTTATAAGTTCTGTATTTCCAGAGACACAATTAAACTCACAATCTAATGGAGATGAATTTTTAGAATTTTGTAAAACTAATCCAAGATATGATGAAGTTTTAGTTAAATTTCCAGATAGAATTTTTGAAGCTGAACTTAATGCCGAGATAGAAATTTTAAATGGTAAGGTTATAGTTAAATAATTAACATTGCATCGCCATAAGAGTAAAAACGATATCTGTTTTTTATAGCCTCTGCATAAAGTTCTTGTGTTTTTTCAATACCTATAAATGAAGCTACTAACATTAAAA
>JAMOMX010000378.1 GCA_027066935.1 Sulfurimonas sp.
AGAATCTTTGTTTACTTTATTTGATTTAGGTTATATAGATTTACAAGATAGATCAAATGCTGAAATATTAGTACACAACATTATAAAAAAAGCATTATATTTTTGTGGCTTTGAAAACTCAAAAGAGCTAGAACAATTGCAAATTAAACTTCAAGAGAGATATTTAATTAATCTTTCTATATTTCAGAGCCTGCCTGATTATTGGGGGATAGATCAAAATTTTCCAGTAATGCCCTTAAATAATTTAGACAAAAAACCTCTAAGAGCCGCTTCACTATGTGATATTACATGTGATAGCGATGGGGAGATAGGATTTAATCCAATTAAGCCACTTCATCTGCATGATGTCGACTTAAAAAAGAATGAATACTTTTTAGGTTTTTTTAATATTGGAGCTTATCAAGAGACACTTGGAATGAATCATAACTTATTTTCAAGACCAAATGAATATACTATTGTTATTGATGAAAATGGATATATTATTGAAAATATAGTTGAATCAAAAAGCATAATAAATATACTAAATGATATTGGATATGACAAAGATGAAATTTTAAATAAGCTTAAAACAGATATTTTAAATAGTGATTTTATTCCAAAACAAGAAAAAGCTGATACACTTGCAAAACTAAAAGTATATTTAGAACAAAACAGTTACTTAAGAACAACAAATTAAGGTTGAGATTTGGGTTTATACAAAGACATAAAAGAAGATTTTTCAAACGCTTACAAAAATGACCCTGCACTAAATTCTTGGATAGATTTTTTATTTAACTATCGTGGGGTTTGGGCTATTGTATGGTATAGAATTTCTCATTTTCTTTACACAGCAAATTTTAAAAGAATAGCTAGAGCTTTATCTGGTTTTTCACAATGTTTGACAAATATAGAGATTCATCCAGCGGCTATAATTGGCAAAAGAGTTTTTATTGATCATGGTATTGGTGTTGTAATTGGAGAGACTACAGTTATCGAAGATGATGTGTTGATTTATCAAGGTGTAACACTTGGTGGAGTATCATTAACGCATGGTAAAAGACATCCAACTATTCGCAAAGGTGCTGTATTGGGTGCTGGAGCAAAAATTTTGGGAAATATAGAAATTGGCGAGTTTGCAAAAATTGGTGCTAACTCTGTTGTTGTAAAAGAGGTTCCAGATAATGCAACCGCTATAGGAATTCCAGCTCATGTAATTGAAAAAGGTCGTTGTAAAGACCCATTAATGCACAATATGCTTCCAGATATAAATAAAGAGATGTTTGAGTATCTGCTAAAAAGGGTAGCCGTCTTAGAGCATATTCTTCGCAAAGATAATAAAGAAATTTTAGAACAAGATATAGAATTAGAGCATATCTATGAATCTTTCATTAGAGCTATGAAGAATTAAAACTTTCCTCATCGCCCTTAAACTTCTATAGGTTGCTCTAACTATACCACCCCAACTTATCAAGACAACTTTTTCAAAAATCTAATTCCCTAAACACCTGTTACTCTATGCTACATTTTTACTATATTCATTGTAGTTTTCATCATTGATTTTTAAACTATCAAAGTAAATATTCATAGGTTT
>JAMOMX010000379.1 GCA_027066935.1 Sulfurimonas sp.
CTCATTTTCCAAAACTTAACTTAAGTTCAGATATAATAAATGATATAAAAATAGCAATATCTCAAGGAAAAGAAGTGACCACACATACAAATAATGTATCAGTACCTGGATGGAGTGGAGCTGGGTATATTGTTATTAATCCTCAGACTGGGGATGGGGCTTATTTGATTAGTGGTGGGGCGAATGGGGCGTTTTTAGTTGCTTCAATAACATCTTCGATGTTATTGATTTCTATAGGAGTTCGAAATACACTAATTAAAGTATTAACTAGTTTAAAAGCAATACCAGCCATAAGTACTATAGCTAATACTCTAATCTTAATTAGTTTAATTTTAAAAGCAATTGATATTATAATTAATTGTCCAAAAACTGCTTCTTATACTATAACTGGAATGATGTTGCAATCTGCAGTAATATTAGGATTAGGTGTTTTAGTTGCAAAAATTTTTAATCCTATAGTTGGTTACGCATTTAGTTTTGGTGCTATTAGTTTATTGAAAACTTCAATTGACATTACACAGTGTAGGTAAAAAAATATGAAAACAAAACAGTTGTCACTTTTGCGAACACTTTCTGAACTTGCTTTTATTATTGCATTTTCATCAATATTATATTTAGTATATTTATTGCTAAGTATAATATATTCAAATTTATCTGATATTACTATACTTTTAATTTCATTTGATATTGTTAGTATATCTTATATAATTTATAAACTAACATTTCATAAATTAATTAAAAAATTTTATAAACAAGTTCAAATTATCATTATAGAATCATCATTAATTGAAACTGTGTCCTCAGAATATTTTGATGAAGAATATTTACCAATGATTAAGTATAAATATACAATAGATAATAAAAATTACGAATCAGATAATATAGCATGGGATATAAAAAGTATTATTCCTAAACAACAGATATTTGATGGAACATTATATAATGACAAAAAAGAAAAAGCTGAAGAATTAAGATTAGATATTTTACAACACTCAAAAATAGCATATATAAATCCAATCGTACCTTACATATCATTTTTAATACCTACTTTAAGCAGAAGTCGTAAAATATATTTTATATACATGTTGATATTGATTTTTTTAATTAGCATTATCAGTTTTTTTCTTATTAATTTATCATCATGAAAAGAGCAAAAAATGGGTAATACTATAAAAATAGATTTAATTAAAATTTTATTAATCTAACTTTCTGTATAAATTTGTATTTTTTTTGAAAATAAATGATATAAAAATAAACAAATGTAAAGAAAATAGTTGAATTTTGAAAAACCATTTTATCTATACCTATTAATTACATGTTAACATTATAAAAGATATAATTTACACAACGAATACTAAGGAGACACTATGACTATGCCAATAAATTTGCACCCTCAATACATTACTAACGATAATGGAGATAAAGTATCTGTAGTAATTACTATGCAAGAATTTGAAGATATGCTAGAAGATATCGAAGATTTAACAGCTATAGCAGATAGAAAAGATGAAGATATAACTTCACATGATGATTTAGTAAAAGAGTTAAAAGCTGATGGCACTTTATAGTATTGTATGGAAAACATCAGCTAAAAAAACTTCGTAAAATTGATAAAAAACAGATTCCAAAAATCATAGAAGCAATAGGAAATTTAGCTTCAAATCCTCATCCATAAAATTTGCTTAAAAGTCCACTCCCACCCCAACCTTACCAAAAAAATTGGCAAAAAAAAAGGCTAAGACCGAAGTCTTAACCTAACTTTTAAGTGTCTAATAATCAGTTAGACAAGTTTATTTTGTTTCAACGGGCTAATTGTAACACAGTAAAAATAATAAGCCAAATTAATTTTCCATCCAAAATAAATCCAAAACCGAAGTTTAAACGAATCTAAAATGAAATATTTACAGATATTACTGCTGCTGGTAACTAGCATCAAACGGAGTGGTTGCAATAGCACAAAAATGGAACTACAACCTACTAGAGTATGAAAAAATAAAAATTATTTCATTATGATATAATGCAGTAAATAAAATACTTTTAAAGGAAATTAAATTGTTATCAGTTACAAAAGATATAATTATTAACTATCTTAAAAAACATAAACTTGAATTTCAAGAAAAATATTCAATAGAAAAAATTGGATTATTTGGAAGTTTTGCAACTGATAAGTATAACGATGATAGCGATATTGATATTGTATATACTACAAATTCAAAAGGTTTAACTTACAAACAATCATTAGCACTTGAAGATGAATTTAAAAATACCTTTGGAAAAGCAATAGATTTAGTAAACTTGAGATATATGAATCCTCTTATTAAAAGAAAAGCAATTCAAGACATAATATATGTATGATGATAAAAATTTAATTCATTTTTTCACGATTCTTGAAGCAATAGAAAAAATAAACTTTTATACAGAAAATTTTCAAGATGATGAAGATTTCTATTTTGCAAATAAGCAAATGAACTTTAATGCTGTTGTAAATTTACTTAGTGCTTACACGCAAAAAAAATCAACAATACTATTATTTTAATTTCTGTGTTACAAGGGAATTTACTACTTTTGGATTTGCTTTGCCCCCTGTGGTTTTTAGTACTTGCCCAACAAAGAAGCCTAAAAGTTTAGTATTGCCTGCTTTAAATTTAGCAACATTGTCTGGATTTTTTGCAAATATTTCATCAATAATAGGCAAAATTTTAGATGGGTCACTTATCTGTATAAGTCCTTTATTTTCAACTATTTGTGTTGGATTTTCTCCAGATTTAGCCATCTCTTCAAATACTTGTTTAGCAATTTTACTTGATATAATCTCATCATCAACCATCTTAACAAGCTCTGATATTTGCTTTGCACTAAATTTTAGCTCATCTATTTGGCTTTCTTTTAACTCTCTAGCCACCTCATTAGCCACAATGTTAGCAATAGTTACTGGGCTATTGTTTACCGATAAAGCATCTTCGTAAAAACAAGATAGTTCCTTATCCCGTGCTAGCGTATTAGCTACTTCACTATTAAGTCCAAGCTTACCAGTATATTTATCAAATAGTATTTGCTGAACCTCACTCATAGGTACAACTTCACCATCTACTTGTATTTTTTTAGTTTGAGGCTTAGGTGCGCTTTTAGTTGTTTTTGTCTTTTTAGCCCAAGAATCTTTAAGACCTACAATTTTATTAAATACAGGTTTTTCATCAGTGTACTCAATTGGATCAGCATAAAAATAACCTTGTCTTTCAAACTGAAATCTCTCGTCAGGTTTTTCAGTTATCGCAGCAGGCTCAATAAGGGCATTTTTGATAACTTTTAAAGAATCAGGGTTTAAATCTTCTATCCCCTCAGGTGCTTCATTTTTGAATAATCTATCATAAACCCTTATTTCAACTCTTTTTGCTTGTGCAGCACTCACCCATTGAACAGCACTTTTAACCTTGATACTACTAGTATCACAACCACTTTTAGATTCAGGATGATACTGAGCTTTTATCTCTAAGATATTACCATTAGAATCTTTAATCACTTCCTTACAAGTGATAATATAGCCATGTCTAAGTCGCACTGGTTGCTCAGGAGTAAGACGGAAGTAACCTTTTGGAGGATTCTCTATAAAGTCATCTCGTTCAATATAAATCTCCCTTGAGAAAGGTATCTTTCTTGAACCATCTTTAGGTACATCATGTGGGTAGTATGGAGCATCAATCTCTTCACACCCCTCATAATTTTCGATAGTTACTTTTAATGGGTCAAGCACACACATAACACGAGGCACTTTTTTATTTAAATCATCTCTTATACAAAATTCAAGCTGTGCAACATCAACTGTTGAGTTTGCTTTTGCTATACCTATTTGATCGCAAAAATTCAAAATAGATTCTGGTGTATAACCTCTTCTTTTGTATCCAGCAATAGTAGGTAAACGGGGATCATCCCAGCCACTAACTTGTCCACTTTGCACGAGTTCTAAAAGTTTTCTTTTACTCATAACCGTATAGTTAATACCTAATCGTGCAAACTCATACTGGTAAGGGCGTGGTGTTGTAAGACTTAAAGTATCAAGTACCCAATTATAAATATCACGGTTATTTTCAAACTCTAGTGTACAAATAGAATGAGAAATACCCTCAATATAATCAGACAAACAGTGAGCAAAGTCATACATTGGGTAAATACACCACTCATTCTTTGCTCTAAAATGATGTGCGTGCCTGATGCGATACAAAAGTGGGTCTCTCATTTTCATATTAGCTGCACTCATGTCAATCTTGGCTCGAAGGATGTGTTCACCGTCTTTAAACTCACCTTTTTTCATTCTCTCAAAAAGGTCTAAATTTTCTTCAACCGAGCGCCCAGCATATTTACTACGTTTTCCTGCTTGGGTAACAGTTCCACGATATTCGCGTATCTCATCTTCTGTTAGACTATCAACATAAGCCTTACCCATTTTAATGAGTTCAACAGCATAATCGTATAGCTTAGGGAAATAATCAGAAGTAAAATACACATTATCGCCCCAGTCAAATCCAAGCCACTCTACAGCATCTTTAAGAGCCTCAACATATTTTGTATCTTCTTTAGTTGGATTAGTATCATCCATCCTAAGATTACAGTGACCATGATAGTCACTTGCAATACCAAAATTTATATAGATAGACTTAGCATGTCCAATGTGAGGAAAGCCATTAGGCTCTGGAGGAAATCTTGTAACAATCTCTTTATTTTTGCCTGATTTTAAGTCTTCTTCAACTATTGCACGTAAAAAATCTTTACTATTACTCATTATTATTAAACCTTTTGATTTTGAAACTTTTTTAAGAGTTGTATTTTATCAAATTAGAGCTTATAAATAAGAGAGGATAAACAAACAGACCATCATCTACTCTTTAATGTGTTTTGGTATAATAAAACATAAATACTACTTTTAAGATTGAAAATAGCTATGGTATTAAGTAAGTGGGCATAAATAAGGGAAAAATTCTGAAAGAGTTAATAAAAATTATTTTAATCATGGCAACATTATTTACTATAACATTTTTGATAATAAAATTTACCGGTATATTAACAATGGAACAAATTGAAGACTTGTTAAATCAAGCTAAAGATATATCACCATTTTATGTTGGAATAATTATAGCTACCCTACTATTTGCTGATCTCTTTATAGCCGTCCCTACCTTGACAATAATCATCCTCTCAGGATATTTTTTAGGTTTTGTTTATGGTGCAGTTTTTTCTTTATCTGGTGTTGTGTTAGCAGGTATAGTAGGGTATGGACTAAGTAGATACTACGGAGATACAATCTTAGCCTATTTGATAAAAGATGATTATAAAAGAGATGAAGCAATTAGCACATTTAAAAAACATGGTTTTATTATGATACTTCTCTCAAGAGCTATGCCAATATTACCAGAAGTTTCTGCTTGCTTATCTGGAATGACAAAGATGAGCTTTAAAAGATTTTTTCTTGCATGGCTAATGAGTGCAGTTCCATATGTCTTGATAGCAACTTATGCAGGTTCAATTAGTACACTGCAAAATCCAAAACCTGCTATTTTTATAGCGATAGGTATATCTTCATTTTTTTGGATTACTTGGTTTTTTTATCATAAAAAACATTTTAAAATTATTAAATAATTGGTTATTGTCTTAGCTAGAAGCTTCAGCTATCCAACCCCCACCTATTAGTTTATTTTTATCATAAAACACGGCTGCTTGTCCTGCTGCTACACCAAAAACATTTTCCTTTAAAGTAACATATGCTTTAGCATCTTTAACCAATACCTGACACTCTACAGCTTTAGTTCTGTATCTTAATTTAACAGTAGTATCAAATTCTAACTCATCATTAAATAAGTTTAAATTTTCTAAAACTACATTTGTACATACTAGTTCCTCTCTTTTACCAACTGTAATCTGATTATTTTTAGCATCAATGCTCAAAACAAAATGTGGATCGTGTGCACCCCTTACGCTAAAACCTTTTCTTTTGCCAATAGTGTAGTGCATATAGCCTTTATGTTCACCTACAACATTTCCATCTATATCTAAAACTTCACCAGTATTATCAACCTCTACATAATCTTTTAACAAGTCTGTATAAGTAGTTTCAACAAAACAAATTTCACTTGATTCATCTTGAGTTGCAAATGATTCTAACCCTTTAATTGATGCTGCAAAAGCTTTAATATCACTTTTTTTACGCTCACCCATTGGAAAAATTAATCTTTTTAAAATATCTTTTTTTACATAAAATAAAAAATAACTTTGATCTTTAGTATCATCTAGGGCTTCATAAAAATATTTTCCATCAGTTTTTATATAATGACCTGTTGCCAAATAATCTGCACCCACTTTATCGGCAAATTTAATCATCTCTCCAAACTTTAAACTTCTGTTACATAATGCACATGGATTTGGAGTTTTACCCTTTTCATAGGTCTCAATAAATGGCTTAAAGACTTTTTCGTTAAATATCTCTTGTAGATCTAATACATGAAGTTTTATACCTACAAAATCAGCTGCCTTTTGTGCGCGAGCCTGATGAATTTCATGATATCCTGGTTTTGAATGAAGTTTCATATATAAACCCTCAACTTCATATCCATCTTTTTTTAACAACAATGCACTCACCGTAGAATCAACGCCACCACTCATGCCAACTAAGACTTTTTTATTATTGTTCATCATATACTACTTATTCTCAAAAAATTTCTTTAGTGATTTAAAATATTTTGTATCACTTAAACCAACATCTTCTAAAATATCAATTTGATCTGATAGTGACCTCTCTATATCATTTGCAATACATTCTAAATCATCTGTTAATTGAATTAACTCTAAGTCACCTTTATCAATCATTCCATTTTCAAGCATTGAAGTCTTTAAAAAATTCATCAATGGCTGATAAAATTCTACTCCAACTACAAATACTTTTACACCTGTTACTTTTCTTGTTTGAATAAGTGTTAATGCTTCAAAAAGTTCATCTAATGTACCATACCCACCTGGAAAAATAACATATGCCATTGAGTATTTAACCAGCATCACTTTTCTAGAAAAAAAGTAATCAAAATGTAGATCTTTAGTGGTATAAGGATTTGCAACTTGCTCAAATGCTAAATCAATATTTAGACCTATCGATTCAACATTACCATTATCGTGTGCTCCACGATTTGCAGCTTCCATTATACCTGGACCACCACCACTCATTATGTTAAAACCACGCTCAGCCAACATCGTAGATAACTTTTGTGTTTCTTTGTAATAATAGTTATTTTCATCTACCCTTGCACTACCAAAGATGGTAACAGATGGACCTAAATCACCAAGATCATCAAAACCTTTTACAAAATCCGCTATAATCTTAAAAACACTCCATACATCAGCAGATTTTATCTCTTTTATATACTTTTTACTAATATCATTTTTTTTATTCATAATTATGACTTTAATTGAGCTAATCGTTCTCTTTTTGTACCAATTGATGTAACTTGAATACCAAAGTTTCCATCAATAATAACAACTTCACCTTGAGCTATCACATGATTATCTACCAAAATTTCTAATGGATCATTTGCTAATTGATTTAACTCAATTACGGAACCAATATCCATATTTAAAACATCTTTTAGAAGCATTTTTTTCTTACCAATTCTAACCCTAACTGGCAGTTTAACATCCATTATAAGAGAGATGTTACTTAACTCATTTGGGCTTAAATTAGCCTCATTGATACCTACACTGCTTAATGGGCTTAGTTCTATTGATGGTTCATCTAAAATACTATCAC
>JAMOMX010000380.1 GCA_027066935.1 Sulfurimonas sp.
TTTAATGATATATGGGGGCAATAAATACCCCAATATAACAGCTATCAAGAAAAAAACAAAATCTAAAGGCTCATTTCCTACTAAATTATTAGCCTTTAAAATGTTATATTTAGCAACACGGCAAATTTAAGAAAAATGGGAGGTAACTAGAATCGGAAATTGGAGTGAAATTTATCCTCAACTTAGTATATTCTTTAGTGAAATTATGTCAAAATATACTAGGTGATTTGGATTTAAGTGGTAGTAAGTGGTGGACTTACACAGTTTATTTTACACTCTCAAAAGGTATCCATTATCTATGCTGATATTTTTATTAAAACTTATCAATCTCCTCACTTAACAATGCCCTACGCCCCTTCTCATTGGTTTGTAACAACTTCTCTTTCATCAATGGTACTCTATAGCTATAATGTCCTAAATCTTTCTTCAAAATATAAGCAATAACCAAACGCTCAAGACTCTCATTAACAGCAGTAGCCCCAACAGAGATACTTTCATGCTCCAACAATGCCAACACTTCATCTAACTCAAACTGCTCTTTATCGATGGTCAAATAGATGATAATTCTATCTAATCTACTATTTTGATTATTTTCACTATCTATGTTACCCCAGCCTTGAAGTTTGGCTCCCACTACATCACTTTGCATTACTTTATCTAACTGCTTTTTATTGATAAGCTTACTATCTAGTTTTTTCAATACCCCGTCACAAATAGTAGCGATAAGATTTGCCCGTTGTCCACATGCACTTATGACTTCATCTAGAACTGTTTCATCTTCATAACTTACACCTATGCGTCTCATCGGTTCTAGCATCAACTCTTTACATGCTTTTTTCTCTAAACCCTCCAAAACAATCAACTCTCCAAAGTTATAAAGTGGTGACTGATAATCAGCCGTCACATACTGATAAAGTGTCCAATACCCTGCCAAAACAAAATTCGCCTTGCCCTCTTCTGCCAAGTTTTTAAGTGCTTTGAGTATCTCATACTCTTTTTTTACCTCAGGCTCTATAAATTCATCTACTTCATCTATGAGCAGAAGCATTTTTTTATCAGCCTTGATGATATATGCCAACACATCATCCAAATTAGAATTTTTAGCCATACCAAAATTTTTAGCCATTGCTAAAACAATATCTCCTTTCATTCTCTCCATATTTATAAACCGACAATCTACACTTGTGCTAGAGGCATAACTTCGGTAAAGCTTTCTAAGTATGGAACTCTTGCCAAGTTGTCTACCTCCTACAATCATATAGTTTTTGTTTGAGTTCATCTTTATATCTCGTACTATTTCGATTCGACCAAAAAAGTCCATCTCTTTTTGGATTCCTCCAGAGGTTTGATATGGAGAAATACTTGAAAATTCCAAACACTCAGCTAGTATCTTCATAAAAACTTCTTCACTTTTTGGACTAAGCAAAAATTCACTCAAACCCTCTTGGGTCGTAGCGATAATATTGTTGGTCTTGTCTCTAGCCAATTTGGCAATACTCTCTTGATTTTTGGCACTTCCTACTACATAAAATCTATCACCTCTTCCTCTTAATGTCTCTTCTATTTGTTCGGCTGTTTCATCACTAAAATACAAAACAAAATCATCTATGGAGAGTTCTGTATCTTTACAGTTAATCTTGTAAAATTCTCCATCTCTACTCATAACACTCTTTTTGATACGACTAGCAAAAATCTCAGCTCTATCTTCTTCTCTTCCAAACTCAATACTCTCATCTAATCTCTTTTTATCGATGCCGATGTTCTCTAAAATAGTATCTAACTCATTAATGTTACTTAGTCTTTTTTTGGCTTCATTTAGTAAATTTGGGCTTAGAGTTAGTAAAGCTTTTGGATTTCTTTGAAGTTGGAGAACCAAAGCATTTTTATAGCGTTTAAAATAAATTATCAAACCCAAAAGAGCCAAAACACCCAACACCCATAAAATATAAATATACCAAGCCAATTTATTTAAAACAATCTTCACACCCTCTACCTGCCAAACATAAGCAGGTGCAACTTCTGTTTTAGGATTGTTCTGTTGTTCTTTGATATTTGGTATATAGACAGATAAAGCTACACTCATATTGTTTTCCATGCTAAAATTACTATCTATGGCAAAAGCGATAGGTACATTAGTGTTTGTTTCGATATGTTTAATCTCTTGGATATTAGACTCAAAAGGTTTTAGTAGCTTTACTTTGGCATTTTTAACTGTTTCATTACCGATATTAAAAATATCCATATTAAGTGTTTTCCTATCTTTAGAAACCTCTGCTTTTTTTACTACTATGTTTGCATAACGAACAGAGATGGGTATAGATATGTTAAATTCACTTCCATTTCCTGTTACGATACTCAGGTTGCACTCTTGTCTGACAAGAGGTTTAGGATTTTGTCTTGGTAGTTTGGCATGAATTTTTAAAAAAAGGTTTTTTCTTTCACCTTTTTTGATGTAGCTAAGAGTATTTTGCTCTATAGTAAAATACTCATTTTTAGTATAAGCTCGTATAAAGTAGCTACTTTCTCCACTATTTTTGATGCTAATGTTTAATTCCATACTACTATCATTGAGCATCTCTCTATCTTTTGTCTCAATGCTCACTATAAGTTTGTCATTGTTTTTTGTTAAATTGTACTCTTTTGGATAAGCAACTCTTATCTTGCTTACTGTTGCATTTTTATCTCTACTTAGTACCTCTTTTTTCAAAAGAAATGTACCATCATCTCCCCTAAAAAGGAGTTCTTTTTTAAAATCCTTTACAAGCCAATTGCCTCTAACTCCCCCGATGTACTCTTTAATCAACACACCTTTTTTTCTATCCCATAGTTTGATGCTACCATCCAATGAACTTGATATGATGTAGCGTCCATCTTGGCTTATGGTTACAGAGGTTACATATCTTGTATGCCCCTCAAAGGTTTTAATCAATACGCCTTTTTCTCTATCCCATAGTTTGATGAGATTATCAGATGAACCTGATACAATGTAGCGTCCATCTTGGCTTATTGCCACAGAGGTTACATAGCTTGTATGCCCCTTAAAGGTTTTGATCAATACTCTTTTTTCTATATCCCATAGTTTGATGCTCTTATCAACTGAACTTGATACAATGTAATGTCCATCTTGGCTTATGGCTACGGAGCTTACAGAGCTTGTATGTCCCTCAAAGGTTTTGATCAATACGCCTTTTTTTCTATCCCATAGTTTGACGCTATTATCAGATGAACCTGATACGATGTAGCGTCCATCTTGGCTTATGGCTATGGATTTTACATTGTTTGTATGCCCCTCAAAGGTTTTAATCAACACTCCTTTTTCCATATCCCATAGTTTGATGTTATTATCATATGAACCTGATACAATATAGCGTCCATCTCGACTAATGGTTACGGAGTTTACATCGCTTATATGCCCCTTAAAAGTTTTAATTAATACGCCTTTTTCTATATCCCATAGTTTAATGCTATTATCATATGAACCTGATACGATGTAGCGTCCATTTTGGCTTATGGCTATGGATTTTACATCGTTTTTATGCCCTTCAAAGGTTTTAATCAACACTCCTTTTTCTATATCCCATAGTTTGATGCTATTATCAGATGAACCTGATACAATATAGTGTTCATCTTGTTTTATGGATACGGATCTTACAAAGTTTTTATGCCCTTCAAAGGTTTTAATCAATACTCTTTTTTCTATATCCCATAGTTTAATACTATTATCATATGAACCTGATACGATGTAGCGTCCATCTTGGCTTATGGCTATGGATCTTACATCGTTTTTATGCCCTTCAAAAGTTTTAATCAATACGCCTTTTTCTATATCCCATAGTTTAATGCTATTATCAGATGAACCTGATACAATGTAGCGTCCATCTTGGCTTATGGCTATGGATCTTACATCGTTTTTATGCCCTTCAAAAGTTTTAATCAATACGCCTTTTTCTATATCCCATAGTTTGATGCTATTATTAGATGAGCCTGATACAATGTAATGTCCATCTCGGCTTATGGCTATGGAGTATACATCGCTTGTATGCCCCTCAAAGGTTTTAATCAACACTCCTTTTTCTATATCCCATAGTTTGATGCTTTTATCATATGAACCTGATACAATGTAGCGTCCATCTTGGCTTATGGTTACGGAGTCTACAATGCTTGTATGCCCCTCAAAGGTTTTAATCAACACTCCTTTTTCCATATCCCATAGTTTGATGCTATTATCCCGTGAACCTGATACAATGTAGCGTCCATCTTGACTTATGGCTATGGATCTTACATCATTTGTATGTCCCTTAAAGGTTTTGATCAATACTCCTTTTTCTATATCCCATAGTTTGATGCTTTTATCATATGAACCTGATACAATGTAGCGTCCATCTTGGCTTATGGTTACGGAGTTTACACTGCTTGTGTGTCCCTCAAAGGTTTTAATCAACACGCCTTTTTCTCTATCCCATAGTTTGATGCTATTACCCCATGATGAACCTGATACGATGTAGTGTCCATCTTGACTTATGGCTATTGCACTAATTCTTTTACTAATATCTATATAAAGATTTTTGGAATTTTTAAAAGACTCCCCACCCTCTACGAGCATTGGTAGGGCTGGTTGTGCTATGAGTGTAGTTTGTAGGATTAGAGTTATCAGGATAATAACTTTTGTGATGATTCGACCTATGCGTATTGATTTTAACACCCAAATATCTCTTTGCCTATCTGCTTTATGACTTCATTCCTCCAAACATATTTACCATTTTTATTTAGCATAATATTTCGCCAAAATAGGGTATTTAGTATGTATTCACTATATAATGTCCAGCTTATTTCTACCTCATCATCAAGATATCTACATATTGTTTTTCCATCAGATTTTAAACTCTCTAAATCTTGTCTAATCATTGTTAGGTTTATTGTCTTTTTTGTATCGTCAAAAAACATCCACTCTGCAGTGTTGAGCGGAGAGAGTTTGGAGTTTTTGCCATACACCAAAGAAGCTAACTTTTTTCTGCCAATAAAGATGGCATAAAAGTTAGAAAACTCATCTCGCAAACTTCGTATCGCCCTTGCAAATTCTAAGTTTAACTTTATGTTTCCATCTTCTATACCTGTAATGTAAAAACAGATTTTCCTATTTGAGCTATCTTCCAATCTATCTGATACCTCTTTGCTCCACGCATGAACACTCTTTATAGAGTCACAAAACCCGCAATCTTTCGCCAATAACTTAAAATACTCTACTTCATCATCTAAAGATTGAGGAATACGCAGATGATAAAAATTCTTTTTAAAAAGATACTGTTTTTTCTGTTTTACCAAAGCTTGTTGGGTACTTATGTCGGTAAAATCTTGAGAAAAAAGAGTTAAAAGTCTTTTTGATTGTAATGTTTTGGCTATATTGTCTATAAAAGGATTGTTACTAACATCTTCAAAACTGTTTTTTTTACCTAAAATAAATTTTTTCAATACTATATACGAGATATCCTTTTTGTCTTTTGGCTTCACAATATCCATATGCCCTTTATGCAAAGTTTCTAGGTTTGTATTTGCCCATATCATTTGAGCACTCTGTTTATCTACTATTTGATCTTGTGTACCTATAGCATAGAGTGTATCTACATAGTTTTCAAGATTTAAAATTGCACTGTCTTTATTTAAAAACTCTATAAAATCACTATTTTTTGTTAATTGTGCTATTTGTTCATGAGGATAAAATTTTGCAATTTGTGCCAAATCTGCACCATTATTTGGTACGGCATAGAGTAAGAGCTTTTTTACACTCATCTCTTTGGAGTTTGTTTTTAGTATATCTATCAAATATTTTTTAGCAACAAGTCCACCCATACTGTGTGTTACTAAAAAAACCTCTTGATATTCACCATAGCGATGAGTTAGCTCAGTTTTTAAACCCTCTGCTATATCTTGAATTTTAGGTAGTTTTGATTGAGGTGTAAAAAAAGCCAATAATTTAGAAAAAAATGAAATCACATTTTTGGGTCGAATCAAACTCGTAGGATAAGTATATATCTCTACATCAAAACCTTTGAGTTCACGATCATCTTCTATAAGTCTTGGAAACTCGCCCCAAGTTTT
Source organism: Sulfurimonas sp. (assembly GCA_027066935.1). Taxonomy (GTDB): domain Bacteria; phylum Campylobacterota; class Campylobacteria; order Campylobacterales; family Sulfurimonadaceae; genus Sulfurimonas. Next base: position 6,097 of record JAMOMX010000380.1, read on the forward strand.
TTCATCACCACCAAGACCATGGATAAATAAAAGAAGTTTTTTCATATGCTGACTCTTTAATTATATTAATACATTAATGTATTATATTAAATATATATTAAAACTAGTAGTGATAGGAAAGTTTTGAGGATTTAAAGTAGTTTACAAATACTATGGCTTACAATACACTTTATAAACAAAATGATATTGAAAAAAGTGTTATTGGCGTTGTTGTTAACAATGCAGATGGTGCAGTAAAAGTAACAAAAGAGTTAAAACCTAATCTTATCTTGATGGATATCGTACTCAAAGGTTAAAAAAGTGGTTGTGAAGTGGCTATAGAAATTCGGAAGTTTAGCAACTGTCTGATTTTGCTATCGACTAGATGTGATAATCCAGAATTACTTGCTTGCGTAAAAGATACAAAACCTGATGAATTTTTGATGAAGTTGGAAAATCTGATTTACTGGTCTTGAAAAAAGGGAGCATTATAAATTGTTAATTCAGCCCTTTTGGGACTGAATTAATATATTTTAAACCAAAGCACTCTCTCTAACTTCTTCCTCTTTTTTTACATTTGTATATTCTGCATCATACATTTTGACATAATATTCATGTGCCATTCTGTTTGAGTCAAAATATGGCAATACATCGTGCATTGCATTTTTTATCATCTCTACCCATTTTTGTTGGTCATTGTAATAAGTAGGGATGATTTCATTTTCTAGTACATCCATCATGTTTTTGTTGTCTAGTTTATCTTGTTCTTCTGTAGATAGATTTTCATCGCATCCTGGGATGGTAAATGAATTTACACCATGTTTCGCAAATTCAGGATGCCAACCGTCTGGGATAGAGAAGTGAATAGATGCATTCATAGCCGCTGTCATTCCGCTTGTGCCTGAAGCTTCTCTGTTGATTCTTGGTGTGTTTATCCAAAGATCAGAACCTTTTTTAAGTATTGCTGATAGCTCAAGTTCATATCCTGTGAGGACTGCGATATTTTTGATATCTTTTGACATATAGACTAATTCATTAAAGATACTTACTGCTGTACCATCTGTTGGGTATGGTTTTCCAGCCCAGATTATTTGTACTGGTTTATCACTGCTTTCTACCATTTTAAGGAAACGCTCATAATCATATTTTAAAAGACCAGGTCTTTTGTATTCAGCGAATCTTCTTGCCCATACGATTGTCAATACATCAGGATTAAACATCTTTCCTGTTTGGTCTGCTACAACATTAAAAAGCATCCTTTTTAAGTGTTTTTTTCGTGAAACTATCTCATAATCAACATTGTCATCATAGGCTCTTATTAAGCCTTTATCTTGCCAATATCTTCTATTTTGAGCATTTGTGATTGCAATTATTTTCTCATCTTCGCTAAGTACATCTTTCCACATATCATTTGCAACATCCGCATGTATCTTTGAAACGGCATTTGAGACTTTTGAGAGTTTAAGTCCACCTACTGTTAGGCTAAACATATCTCCTTTTGTATCTGTGATTTTTCTAACCGTATCTACATCAAGTGAGCTGAAAAATCCCATTCTGTGAAGCAGGTCGATGTTGTGTACCTCATTTCCCGCAGCTTCTGGTGTGTGAGTTGTAAAAACTACTCGTTTTCTAACTTCATCGATATTCTGGTATTTTTCATAAAGCTTAAAAGTAAGAGGAACAGCATGACCTT
>JAMOMX010000381.1 GCA_027066935.1 Sulfurimonas sp.
CTTGCTCTGTTTTTGAATATCAGCTATTGTAATACTTTGTTCTAAAGAATATTTGCTTTTTAAGTTAACTTCTATATTTTTAAGCAAATGATTTGTACTATTGTCTATTACTATTCTAACTCCAGCGAAACTTGCTATAACTAATATAATCACCAACAATACTATGACAATTACAAAAGATTTTATTATTTTATTAATCAAGACTAAGCTCTCCATTATATAGTGCATCAAGTTGGATCATTCAGTACATCCTCGACTTTGAAACAGATGGGGTCTTTGGCAACTCGTAGTAAAGTGAGCTTTCAACATTTAACATCTAGTTAAACCTTGGTGATGAGAAAATAGATACAATTTAATCAGTAAACTCAATACCACTAATAAATTCTTCAAAACTTTTTTTTTCATCATCTCTATTATTATAAGGAAAGTATGACAGTAATACTCTTTTATTGATTATGTCATAGTGTATGATGCTATTATTGTCACAAAAAGTCAGATTAACTTTTTCTTGCTGTTTACTATTATCGTACACTTTTCTTTTATGACATTCACCAATATTAGCTTTTGCAATTTGTAAAAAAGTCTCTTGTGAAATATTCATATCCAAGATATGCATATCAGCTTTTTGAAAAATATATTTTGAATTTTTTATTTCTATTATATCACCTGTAAAATTTATAATAATACGATCAGTTGATCTTTTAATTGTATATGTCCATTTCATTTTATCTATGTTTAGAATAATGCCTAAACTAGACAACTCACTATTCTGCTTAAAATTACCCTGTATCAAGTTTGTTAAAATATGACCTACTCGTCCTACAAATATATTGGCAATCGTTACACTATTTAAACTAGCTACAATAAAAAACACTATAATAATTGCTAGTATATACCTTTTTTTCCTAATAATAGTTTGTTTTGATAGCATCAGTCATTTCCTCTCCAACTTTACAAGCATTACTACGTTGGTCATTAAGTTGCTCATTTCTACTTTTATAATAACAATCCTGCTTCTCTATTAAATCAGTTAATTTTGCACATTCATCATCTGCTTGCTTTCGATTATTTTCAGAGTCCCAATAATCCTCTAACCAATTCCAGATGGCATAAGATATCCCAGCAATCTCAACTACTGATACTAGTACCCAAGATTCCCCCGTAGGATCCACAAAGTTCACCGGATCACCCAGTACATACCCGTACAGATTCACATCCCCGCCATTAAATCGGATGGGGTCTTTGGCTGTCCATTTGCCGGTTTGGGCGTCATAGTCTCTATAACCAAAGCGTGTCAGTTTCGTATCGTGGTCGTACAGACCACCGGCAAATCCAAACGGTATCTTCAGTGTTGTATTACTATCACTGAGTATCTTACCGAAACTGTCATAAGTCACTTCTTTAACGATAGTTCCTTGAGTATCGATTACGGCTCTTAAACTCCCTAAGTGGTTGTAGAGCAGATAGTAGCTCTGGTTATGGTGCGTCATTTTATAAGGTACTCTATTGCCTGCGTAGCTGTAACGGGTGATGAGTTTGTCA
>JAMOMX010000382.1 GCA_027066935.1 Sulfurimonas sp.
TTGATAGGATAATCCCATCTTTCGATTCGTTTTATATTGCCATCAAACTCATATGCAACCATCATATAAGTTTTGATAAACTTCATAGTCTCTTCAACTGCTTCAAAAAGAGTATCTGTTATCTGCCTATCATCTATGATGGTTATATCATCTTTAAACCGCCCTACTCTTACATTCATTCTAAGTGGCTCTTTGGCAAATAGTAACATAGAAGCAATAGTTGGTTTTTTATCTCTTATGAGTTTTAGTTTTTCTAAGGTTGACCATATATCTTCATCTATATTAAAACGACCTGTTTCATTTATGACTTTTACAAACTTTTCTATTTTTTTTATTTCTAATGCTTCTATACCCTCATCTGGGTATTCATAAGAGTCCCATGAGAGATTTAAAACTTTTAAGTGCATATCAGATATCTCTAAAGCAGACATGAGGTGGTTGCTGTTACTTACTCTTTTATAGTATCTGCCTTTATATGAAACTGGTTTTACGGGATACTCTTTTATATCTATTGCCAAGATAGTTTTATCTTGTATCTTTAAAACTTCTATATCGGGAATTACTGAGGGTATGGTACTTTGTTTTATCTGATTGATATATTTTTGCAAAGTCTCTTTTCCAACCTGCGTACCTACTATTTTTGCATTATCATCAACACCTATGAGTATCTCTCCGCCTTTAGTATTTGCAAATGCTACAATACTCTCTATGGTATCACTTTTAAAAGAGGATTTAAACTCTACTTTTTCACTTTCACCATTTTGGATAATCTTTATAGAATCTATCACAACACATCCGCAAAATGAGGTCTAAGCCTCTTAAATGTAAAAGCCCCCAAAACAAAAATAAAAGCAGTAATGACCCAAAAATAGAGTGTCAATGTCAAATCTTCCCAAAACCACTTCTCATAAATCAAACTATTTCGATACCCTTCTATAATATAAAATATAGGATTTAATTTTATCAAAAACTGATACTTCTCGGGAACCATACTAAGCGACCAAAAAATAGGAGTCAGCCAAAATCCAAACTGAAGCACCATCGCCACAAGCTGACCAACATCTCTAAAAAATATCACAACTGAAGCTGTAATCCAAGATAAACCAAGTAACAATACAATAGTTGCAAACAGATAATAAAAAACTTGGAACCAATAAGCAGTAGGTTGATATCCATAGTAGATAAACATACCAAACATAAACAATACAAAAAACATATGAATTACAAATGCTGATAAAAGCTTGATTATTGGTATAATACTTACTCTAAATACCACTTTTTTTACTAAAAAACTATTCTCTATAATACTATTTGTTGCACTCCCTAGTGCATCTGCGAAAAAAAACCAAGGTATCATCCCAGCAATGAGCCACAATATAAAAGGAAAATTATCCACAGGTTGAGCTTTAAAGCCTACTTGAAAAACAAACCAAAAGATAAGTATCGTAAAAGTTGGCTGTATAAAAGCCCAAAATATTCCAAGATAAGAGCCTAAATATCTCTGTTTAAAATCATTTTTAGTTAATG
>JAMOMX010000383.1 GCA_027066935.1 Sulfurimonas sp.
AATCTAAATGAAGAGTCTTTTAATGTTTTAAAACTAGGCGAACTTATCGGAGTCGGCAAGAGCACCGTGTTTGGACTTGGAAAGATTGAAGTGGAGGAGATTAGATGAGTAAATTTTTATATGGTGCAAGTGTTCAAGGGATACAAGAGTTTATATTTAAGACCAATAAGCTTCAAGAGATAGTAGGAGCTAGTGAAATTATCAAAAATATAGCAGAATTTTTTGAAAACAATTTTGTATCAGACACAGATAAAATTTTGCTCAATGCAGCTGGAAATATTAAAGTAATTTTTGATACTGAAAAGGAGTGCCAAAAAACTGTTTTAGAGTTTCCTAAAATGGTGATGCAGTATGCTTATGGTATTACAATCTCACAAGCAGTAGTAAGCATTGAAAACGGATACGCAAAAGATGATATAAATAAGTTAGAAAAAAGATTAAAAATTCAACGAAACAAACCATCTATACCACTTGATAGTAGTATGAATATCATGAAGTTAAATCCAAAAACTGCAAAGCCATTGGTAAATAAAAGTGAAGATAGAGCCTCTAAACAGAAACTACAAGCAAATGAAAATTTTTATAAAAAAAATCCAAATATAACAGAGTTTAAAGATTTTTCATATATGTCAAATATCAAAAATAAACTAGCGATTATTCATATAGATGGAAATGGACTTGGAAAATTAATTCCTGAGTTAGGAGATAAGCTAAGCATTTTTTCAAAAAGTTTAGATGATGCAACAAGAAGCGCAGTAAAAGATGCTAAAGAGGACTATATGCATATAAGAGATATTATCATCGGTGGTGATGATGTAACTATGATATGTGATGCAGATGATGCTCTTGAGTTTACAAAAAACTTTTTAAAAAATTTTGAACAATATACAAGTAACATAGAAGAGCTAAATGGTATAACGGATAAACTAACAGCTTGTGCCGGGATTGCTTTTTGTAATGAAAAATACCCTTTTCACTATGCAGTAAATTTAGCAGAGACTCTTTGTAGTGTTGCGAAAAATCACTCAAAAAGAGAATCATCTTGCTTGATGTTTCACAACATCCAAAGTTCAAACTACCAAACATGGAGCAAGTTTGTTGAAGATGAGCTGACCATTAGAAATGATAAAGATGAAATTCGTTGTGATTTTGGACCTTACTATTTAGATAGAGATGACCAGCCAAATATATCGGACTTCTTAAATAGTGTTGGAGCGTATGCTTGTGATGATAGCCCTATAAGTAGACTTAGAAACTGGCTAAGTGAACTTGGAAAAAGCAGTCAATACTCTAATGCTTTATTAGAACGAATTAATGAAATGGCAAAACAAAATAGTGGTTGGGATAGCTGTATTATGGATAAAAATCTAAAAGAGTTTGACAAAGAGCTCTCAAGTGAAAAATTAATTATTAAAAAAGATACCAAGTGGAGAACCCCAATCTACGACATACTACAGATACTCTCTGTAACGGAGGCAAAATAATGAGACTAAAATATAAAATAAAATTTTTGGATTATTG
>JAMOMX010000384.1 GCA_027066935.1 Sulfurimonas sp.
TTTAGCAAAACCTTTTACAATTATTCAAGAGGGTGAACGTGGAATTTTGAGTACAAATGGTAAGTATCAAGATCAAGCACTTCTTCCAGGTCTTCATTTTATAATCCCAGTTATTCAAAAAGTTTATGTTGTTGATACAAAAGTTCGTATTATTAACTATGCTTCAAGGATAGAATCAAATACTGGTGCATCAGGAATTACTGCAAAGCCAGCTATTACAGTTCTTGACAAGCGTGGTCTTCCTGTAACTATTGAGCTTACAGTTCAGTATAGACTAAACTCTCAGTTTGCAGCACAAACAATCTCTAACTGGGGATTTTCATGGGAAGATAAAATTATTAACCCTGTTGTTCGTGATGTTGTTCGTAATGTTGTTGGTAATTATGATGCTGAATCACTTCCTCAGCTTAGAAATAAGATAGCAACAGAGATTGATAGTGCTGTAAGAGAAAATGTAGTTGGACTTAAAAATTCTCCAGCAGATTTACAATCAGTTCAACTTCGTGAAATTGGGCTACCAGCTAAAGTAAGAGAGCAAATAGAGCGTGTTCAAGTTGCTAAACAAGAAGTTCAAAAAGCAGAACAAGACGTACAACGCGCAAAACAAGAAGCTCTTAAACGTGCAGAAGAGGCAAGAGGTATAGCTCAAAAGAAAAGAATTGAAGCACAAGGTATTGCAGATTCTGTAACGATTCAAGCAGATGCAAAAGCAAAAGCAAATATTCTTATCTCTAAATCGTTAACTACAAAACTTTTACAGTTAGAACAAATGAAAGTTCAAGCTAAGTTTAATGATGCACTTCGTGAAAACAAAGATGCAAAAATATTCTTAACACCTGGTGGATCAACTCCAAATATTTGGGTTGACATGAAAAATAGCCATCAGCAAAAAATCTCTGTTAAGTAAAAAATATGCAAAATAATGCATTAAATAGAGTTGACTGGCAAAAGTGCAAGCTTTTGCCAGTTATAGTTCAAGATAATTCAACCAACGAAGTTCTAATGATGGCTTATATGGATAAGCAAGCTTTAGGACTTTCGCTTCAAACAAAAATTGCACACTATTTTTCACGCACAAAACAACGAATATGGAAAAAAGGTGAGTCTAGCGGTCATACCCAAACCATTCATTCATTTAATCTTGATTGTGATAATGACACACTCCTTATAAAAGTAACTCAAGAGGGTGTAGCATGCCATACAGGTCGTCGTACTTGTTTTTTTACAGAGTTAGAGAGTGGAGAGATAAATTCAGATGTAGAGATAGATGCAAAAACACTTTATGGAGTTATAGATACTCTTTATCATACTATACAAGAGCGTAAAAATGCAGATCCAACAACTTCATGGACAGCAAAACTAATCTCTAAAGGGGAAAATACAATTTTAAAAAAAGTTGTAGAGGAAGCTGGAGAGTTTTCTTTTGCATATAAAGATGATGATGAAGATGAGATGGTTTATGAAGCAGCAGATTTAACTTACCATATGTTAGTAGCACTTGCTGTTAAAAATATCTCTCCAGATAGAGTTAAACAAGAGTTGGCTCGCAGATTTGATATGAGCGGAATAGCTGAGAAAGATTCAAGAACAGATTGATGGAGTCAAAAATAAATAAAATTATTTCTGATTTAATTACTTACGATTACATTTTATTTGCTGCAATATTACTTATTTTTATCTTATTAATTGTTTTTAGTTTACTTCTTAGACAAAAAAAAGTTATCTCTATCTTTTTAGCAATCTTTGCATTTATTTTTTTGCTAGTAGCTCCATTCTTAGGCTACTCTATAATGCATAATAAATTATTTAAAAAAGAGCTGACACTTATTAGTCAAAAAAAATTAGAGTTTACAAAAGCAGTAGTTGTGTATGGGAAACTAAAAAATATCTCAAATAGAGATTTTAATTCATGTTTAATTACAGCAATAACAAATAGAATAAGTTCAAATAAATTAAAAACTTTCATATATCAATTTAAGCCACTTAAAAAAATGTCGATTATTGAAGAAGATATAGTGATGGGCAATGAAATTTACTTTAAAATCATAGTATCACCATTTACATATTCAGGTGATTTTAACACTACTTTGGAGGCTAGTTGTCGATGAGCACATTAAACTATTGGCATTTTATCATATTTGGAATTTTAATTTTAATTTTAATTTTTGGAATTATTGGTGCACTAAAGCAACCTGAAAAAAAACTGCGAGTCCCTATGATATTTTCAGTAATATTAATAATATCTCTCATTGCAGGTTTTTCAGTTGTTGTTGTTGATAAGTATACAAAACAGGTAAAATTATATAAATTAAAAAATAAGCGTATACTATCAATTGAAAAAATTGTGTATACTGGTATAGTTAAAAATGAGGGTAACCATGATATAGGCGAAGTTACTTTTGAAATAAAAATAGTTAATAAGGGTCATGCAACAGGAAATGTAAAAGCTGGTTCATTTTATGCACCAAGTGGGTTTAAAGATTTTTTTGGTGGTGGATCTGGAGCACTCAGACCTCAGTCAATTACAAAAGAATTTTTAGTTGCTACAGATTTGAAACCTGGAGAAGCAAAATCTTTTCGGGTTTACTTTGATTTTCCACCATATTTTTCAAATGTATCTCAGTTTGCTAAAGTTTATGCTCATTAAAATTTAAGGAGTTGGTTATGGAAAAAAAATTTACAAAACTTTATAGAATTTGGCATTGGCTTTTAGCCTTTTCAGTGCTTGGATTATTGATTACAGTAGCACTTAGAAAAACTTTTCTTTCATGGAGAGCAAATTCTGAAATAATTCAAACACAATTAGCAAGTAGCGGTATAGAAGTGACACATGAAATAGCAAAAACTACTGCAAAAGCTATTCGCTCTGGTATGTGGGAATGGCACTATATTTTTGGTGCTGTATTGGTAGTAGCGATTATTATACGATTGTACATGATGTTAACAAAACAAGCAAAGCTACCTATATTAGTATTTATTCAAGCACAAACAAAAGATAAACTAAAGTATGGCGTATATATGTTTTTATGCTTTTTTATATTTGCTATGAGCATTAGTGGGGTGATTTTATATTATCATGATTTTCTAAACCTAACAAAAGATAGTGTTGGTTGGCTTAAAGATCTACATGAAGATATGATGTATGGTGTATTGATTTTTGTTATTTTACACTTAGTTGGTGTATTTAAACATGAAATAACTACAAAAGAGCCTATTGTATCCAAAATGATACATGGAGATGGGGATTAAAACCTTATACAAATCCCCATTAAAAGGTAGGTATTAGTATTTTAATCCTACTTTTTTAAGAGCTATATTTATATTTTTAAGTTGATTGTTTTTATTTTTACACCAAGTTGGTGAGAGTAGTGAGCTGTCATCTATCCCAGCACTTACCCTTTGAACAGATACATTTTGAGGTTTCATCTCAATTGATTTTACCAATACATCAATATAGCTTTGTTCATCAATCGGTGTAAACTCACCACGCATAAACTCATTTGCCAAAGCTGTCTTTTTAACTACATACAATGGATGATATTTTACAGAATCTATCCCCCATTCATAAGCTTGTTTTGAGGTCTCTAACATCATCTCTTTGCTCTCATCTGGAAGTCCAAAAATAAGATGCCCACATACATGTAGACCCTTTGATTTTGATTTTAAAATCCATTCTTTAACATTTTGGCTACTGTGACCACGATTAATTTTATTTAGAGTCTCATCATAAACAGATTGAATTCCAAACTCAATCCAAATCTCTTTATCTTGATTTAGTTTTGCTAAATAATCAAGAGTTTCATCTGTGATAGAATCTGAGCGTGTTCCAATGCTTAATCCTACTACATTCTCAAATGATAAAGCCTTATCATATAGAGCTTTAAGTGTTTCAAATGGGGCATATGTATTTGTAAAAGATTGAAAATATACTAAAAATTTTTTAGCATCATATTGGTTTGTTTGTATTTTAGAAATTGTGTTAAATTGAAATTCAAGCTGTTCTAATTGCTTACTAAGGAAGGAATTTTCTTTTGAGTCTAAATTTAGATGAAAACCTTTTAGTTCTTGAACCTCACCTGTGCTTGCTGAAAAAGAGTCATTTTCACAAAAAGTACAGCCACCTTTAGCAACTGTGCCATCTATATTTGGGCAAGTAAAACCTGAAATATTTATACCAACTTTGTAAACCTTGCAACCAAACTTATTTTTTAAGTAGTTACCATAAGTATAAATTTGTTTCACTATTAATTTTACTTCTTTAAGATCTTAAATCTTAAAAAATTCCTTTCACTAAAGCTTTGCTCATTGGCAAGAATGAAATATATAAATTTCATTAAATTATATAATTACCTGTAAAACAAGCTGTACAATATTTATCTTCACCATTTGCATTTACACTTTTTAAAAGTGCAGCTTCATCAAGATAAGCTAAAGAATCTGCTTCAATATACTTACATATCTCATCATTTGTCATATTTGCTGCAATTAGATTTTTTTTATCTGGAGTATCTACTCCATAAAAACATGGATCTGTAGTTGGAGGTGATGATACACGCATATGAACTTCACTAGCTCCAGCTTCCTTTAACATCCGTATAATACGCCTAGAGGTAGTCCCTCTAACGATAGAGTCATCAATAACTATAACCCTTTTACCTTTAATAATATCAACCATAGGAGAAAGCTTCATCTTAACCTTCAAATCACGCATCTCTTGGGTTGGTTCAATAAATGTTCGTCCGATATAATGGTTTCTCATAATTCCCATCTCATAAGGGATACCACTCTCTTGAGCATATCCAATAGCTGATGGAACACCACCATCTGGAACAGGGATAACTACATCTGCTTTAACAGGCTGAATATGTGCCAACTCTCTACCCATATTTTTTCTCGTTTTATAAACTGATTGGCCAAAAACTGTTGAATCTGGACGAGCAAAATAAACATACTCAAAAATACAATGTTTAGGAGTACTCTCAAATACTTTAATGCTTTTAGGCTCTTTTGCATCTTTAAAAATAAGAAGCTCTCCTGGTTCAACATCACGAATAAAGGTAGCCCCTACAAGGTCAAATGCACAAGTCTCACTTGCTACAATATAACCACCATTTGGAAGACGACCAAGACTCAAAGGGCGAAAACCATGGCGATCACGCATAGCAAACATTTTTGTCCTACTTAAAAACACAAGCGAGAATGCTCCCTCTATTTTTTGTACAGCATCAATAATTCTGTCAGTAAGTTTTTTTTGTTCGCTTTTAGCTATTAGGTGGATAAGATTCTCCGTATCCATAAATGTTTGAAATATTGCACCTTTTGCAATAAGTTTATTACGAACATCTTCAGCATTTGTAAAATTACCATTATGAACAATTGCCATCTCACCTAAATCATACCTAGCAAATACCGGCTGTGCATCAAGAATTGAGTCATCTCCAGCAGTTGAGTAACGAGTGTGTCCAATTGCAGATGAGCCACTCAGTGTTTTTAGTTTATCTTCATCAAATACACGCATAACTAAACCACGCTTTTTGATAGTTTGAAGTTTTTTTCCATTAGAAGAGCTTATTCCTGCTGCTTCTTGACCGCGATGTTGAAGTGAATGGAGTGAAAAATAAGCAAGCTTAGAAGCTTCTTGGTGACCAAATATACCTACAACCGCACATTTTTCATTTATATTTTCAAGCAATATAATATCCTCTAAAATTATTAATGGTATTATACTAAAATTACTCTAATTCAAGTTTAAATTTTTTACTATTTTTTTAATTAAATGGAACATATTTTGCTTAAATTTTTATAACTTAATGATAGGTGCACAGATGGAGATAGTTTTACGTAATAATTTAATCCTTATCACTACATGTTTTGATACTCTTAACTCCTTTTGGATGAAAGAGTTTTTAAATCATCATGCAAGGGGTATGCTTTTTTTACCCAAGGCAGTATTGGTGTTTAGAAATGAAACATTAAGAGATATTAGAGAGGAATTTTTAACTCAATTATCTCAGCATCATGCTAAAACTCATGATTTTGATCATGAGTTTTTTTTACGCTCAATGCTTAAATTTGGCACTCAACCAATAAAAATTGAGTTAAATAAACTTGAAGAGCCTGAAATACTTAAGGTAAATTTATATGCATATGATAAAGGTACTGTTTTAATCTCACTAAATCATCCAAACTCATGGGTTATTAATTATCTTCGATCACAACTAGAGGTTTATGTTGAGCGTGGCACTGATGTTAGTTTAGTTATTGATGTAAGTGATTATAAAGCAAAAACTAGACTAGAGCGTGCATTAAATAAGCGTCATATATTGCATTATCAAATTCAATATATTTATGATAATCATTTTATGAGTAAGTTGTATAGTGATTTCGCAAATTTTAGCTTTGGTGACTTGTGTAGAGATGAAGAAGAAGAAAATACTAAGTTTTATACAGTGCTTGAGTGTCCAATAGGTGCATCTCAAGATGCGCTTAAGAAAAGTTATAAAAAATTAGTAAAAGTATATCATCCAGATAAAATTATACATGAAAGCCCAAATATGGTAACTCACTATACTCAAAAATTTCAACTTCTTAGAGAAGCTTATGAAGCACTAAGAATAGTCTCTTGAATTAAGATAAAGGTGTTATCCAAGTTCAAAATAACACCATATATCAATTTTTATATAATTCTAACCTTTTCAGATTTACATTTTTATTTTTCATATCAATTATACCATCTGCTTTAAATGGTTTTAGTATACGAGATAAAGTCTCAGGGCTTATATTTAAAGTAGTGGCTACTTCGTGTTGTTTTAATAAAAAGAACTCTTGTGTATTTTGCAAAATAAAATCAATCACTCGACCTTTTGCATCTAAAACTAAATATCTTAAAAGCAAAGTTTCTAAATTTCTTACTTTTTTTATCAAAGATGAATTAACACTTAACAATATATCTGGATTTTTTAAAAATAAATTTTTAAGATTTTTAAAATCTATTTTTAACAGTTTTATATCAGTAATTGCCTCTGCTGTTGCTGGATAATTAAACTCATCAAAAACTGCAACCTCAGCTATAATCTCATTTTGTTTAAAATATTTTAAAATCAACTCATTATTATTTGCTAGTATTTTATAAAGTTTTATATTTCCCTCAATTAAGAAATATAGATATCTAGACTCATCCCCTTCATAAAAAACAATGTTATCTTTTTTTAAAGATATAACTTCACAATCTTTGTCTATAATTTTTAAAATATCATCTGATAAATTTTCAAATAAAAACATCTTTTTTAACATACTAATCATTAGTATCCTTTACAAACTTTAAGGCTTTTTTATCAACATAGACTATACTATGCCATTGAGAATGTGGAGCTATAAGATTTAACCTTGATGGTTTTGAGCTTCTTGAGAGTGCTACATAAAACTGAGATGGTGCAAAAATCTCATTTGTTTGAATTATTAAATCTTGTATAGACATCCCTTGTGATTTATGGATAGTTATTGCATAAGCTAATTTTATTGGAAATTGATGGATGGTAAATAGATCCTCTTCCACCATCTCTTTTTTTCCAGCTACCGTTTTTTCCCTCCAGATATTTTTACTTTGAGGGGTTCTCTCTAGTTTTATAA
>JAMOMX010000385.1 GCA_027066935.1 Sulfurimonas sp.
ACTTCAAAAACAAGCTCAAGGTTATGTACAACCAGATGCATTTACTCACGGTAGTTCAAAGCAGAGAATGACTTGGTTTCATAGAGGTCTTAAAAGTGGGAAGATGAAGGATTGTCAAACTTTTTAGGCTACGATAAAAAGCCTAAAATTTAGGGCTTTTTTTAGGATAAAAGCTATACCAATATCAAAATAAACTTCTTAATATCATACTTCAATAAAAGTAATGGAATCTCCAATGATAGAAACCCAAGACAAAAGTTTTATTTTTATCATAAGTTGCTAACAATACTTTTTTATGATTTGCTCTATAATATCTTCAAATTCACCAAAATCATCCTCCAGACTATCCCACAATATTTTATCATCAACACCAAAATAGTGATGAGTTAATATATCTCGCATCTTTGCAACTTCACTCCAAGGGATAGAAGGAAACTCATTTGTAACTTCTTTTGGTATATTTTTAACTGCTTCACCTATATTTTCAAATGCCTTAGCCGTCGCATACACTTTTTCCAAATTATTTGAAAATGTTTCATAATCTATATCTTTTGTAAAAACTCTGATATTTTTACACTCATCGAAAATATCTTGAACATAAAGCTTCCAATCTCTGCTAGATTTAAACATAGATAACATCCTTGTAAATATACTCTTTTAATACAGGCTTAATCTTCTCTTCTCTCACTAAATCAACTTTATGATGTAACTTACTCTCTAAAATAGACAATAATTTTAAGTACTTAAAAATAGATAATTTTGCATCTTTTTTCAATACAAATAATATATCAATATCACTTTGCAAAGTAGCTTCATCCCGTGAGTATGAACCAAAAAGTGCCAATTTTTCAACGCCAAACTGCTCTTGTAACTCTTTTTTTTGGGATTTTAAAGATTCTAATATCATCTCTTTAGTCATAACAAACACTCCTTTTTTGATAATTTTACCATTTTACTTACACAATCCACTAATTAGGATATAAAACATCTTTAAATTTACAGTAGTTTACTTTCACCCCATCATCTTTGATTAAGTCTAAAACAATCTTTTTATCTACTTGGAGCTATCTTTACCACTTTGTCAAACTCAAATAAACAGACTCACCACAACATACCTAGCCCCTTTTGCCAAAAAAACAATCAAAATAAACTTCTTAATATCATACTTCAAAACCCCAGCTATAAAAGTAATGGGATCTCCGATAATTGGAACCCAAGACAAAAGAAGTGAAAAAGCTCCATATTTTTTAAATATTTTTCTTGCATCTTTTAACTGTTTCTCTTTTGTATGCTTTTTAGAAATTAAAAAATCAACTCCTTTTAAACCTAAAAAGTAATTAACAATTGAGCCAAGAGTATTTCCGATAGTGGCGACTAAAATTAATAATGAGACTTCATATCCAAGTGAAATATCGTAAAGTAGTAGTGCTTCACTCCCAAGTGGCAGCAGAGTTGCTGCCAAAAATGAGACACCAAAAAGAGTGAGATATACCAAAAAGCTATTTTACTAAAGC
>JAMOMX010000386.1 GCA_027066935.1 Sulfurimonas sp.
AATACCACGATGAAACTCTCCCCCAAGATGTTTTCAAAGAAGCAGAGTTTTGTTCTATGTGTGGACCAAAGTTTTGTTCATACAAAATTTCTCAAGATATAATGGATAATCCAGAAGCGATTCAAAAAATTGCAGATGAAGCTAAAGCGAATGCATAAGTAGATTGGATTCCAAATCAAGTTTGGAATGACGAATATATATGAACTGGCGTCATTCTGAACTTGATTCAGAATCTAGTAAAATAATCCAAAATTGCTAAATAAGACAAAAATTGTCTTATTTATGATAAACTCTCAAAATTAAAATTTTTAAAGGAAATTTATGACAGAAAATATTGTAAATTCAGCACTTTTAAAAGTTATGTATCCAGGTTTTACAAAGGATATTGTAACTTTTGGTTTTGTAAAAGATATAAAAATAGATGGAAATAATGTAAGTTTTAGTGTAGATATAACTTCATCAGCTCCAGAGGTTGCACAACAAATTATTGATGATGCAACAAGAGAATTAAAAGCAGTCTCTGCTGATAATGTAACTGTAAATATCAACTCGCCTAAAATGCCTAAAGAGTCTTCATCTAAAGGTAAAAACATAGCTCCACAAGTTAAGAACTTTTTGATGGTAAGCTCTGGTAAGGGTGGGGTAGGTAAATCAACTACATCTGTAAATATAGCTATTGCTCTTGCTCAACAAGGATTAAAAATCGGTTTATTAGATGCTGATATATATGGTCCAAATATCCCTCGTATGATGGGTGTTTCAGATATTAAGCCAGAAATAAACGCAAATAAAGTTCTTCCTATTAAAGCTTATGGTGTTGAGGTTATGTCTATGGGTTCACTAATGGAAGAGGGTCAGTCACTTATGTGGCGTGGTGCTATGATTATGAAAGCGATAGAGCAATTTTTACGCGATATTTTATGGTCTGAACTTGATGTATTAGTTATAGATATGCCTCCAGGGACTGGTGATGCACAACTTACATTAGCTCAAAGTGTACCCGTAACTATTGGTTTAACTGTTACAACACCACAAGCTGTATCTTTAGATGATTCTCGTCGCTCATTAGATATGTTTAAAAAACTTCATATCCCAATTGCAGGAATTATTGAGAATATGAGTGGATTTATCGCTCCTGATACTGGAGTAGAGTATGATATTTTTGGTAAAGGCACATCACAACCAATGGCGGATGAATTTGATACTAAAATTATTGCTGAGATTCCAATAGAGCCAAGTATTCGTACTGGTGGGGATGAAGGCAAACCAATTGTTTTTGTAAATCCAAGCTCTGAGAGTTCAAAAAGATATGTAGCCGCAGCTCAATCTATTTGGAAGCAAATAGAAGAGATTAACGCTGCTGGTGGTGTGGACAACAATGAGATACAGCCAAATACACCACCTGGTGTTAGTGCTTGCTCAATGTAGAACAAAGACTTCTATACAAATTTTTCTATTGCTTTGCAATAGAAAAAGATTTTAATGACACTTAATAGTCTGGATTTGACTCCAGATCTTCACTATACATCTCTGGTTTAAATTCAATAATTTTATTTCTACCAGTATTTTTAGCTCTATAAAGCGCAGTATCTGCAAACTTAATACATTTCCAAATAGTATTTCCATCAGTTGGAAATTTTGCAATACCGATACTCATAGTTTTTTGTAGTTTTTCTCCAGCACCAACATCAAATACAAGTTTTGCAAATTTAGAATGTATTTTATTCGCTATATGTCTGGCCCCATCATCTGTTGCATTATGAAGCATTACAATAAACTCTTCTCCACCATAACGAATAGCTAAATCAGCTTTACGGATATTATCTTTTAATACATTTGCAAGCTCTACTATAACTCTATCTCCAACATCGTGTCCATAGGTATCATTTACCATTTTAAAGAAGTCAACATCAATCATCAATACATGATATGTACTTTCTTCTCTTTTAGCCTGACCCATAACCTGATCAATAAATTCTTCTAAAAATCTTCTATTGTATAAGTTAGTCATGCCATCACGAAGAGACGCATCATGAAGCTGTTGCATTAAAATACGACTTTCAATTACTGGTTTAGCAGCTTCTAAATAATTTTTGATACTTGCAACATTTGATAAAAATTTATTAATCTCCTCTTTATTTTTTGTAGTTATAGATATAATCAAAGAGGCATCTTCATTTATGTTAAATGGAATACAAAGATAATCTAAATCATCTGCTTTACACTCTTGACATAGATCCTTAAATTCTGTAGATATAACATTTGTATTGGTTCTAAATGCACGACATTTTAGTGCATTTTCATGGATTATATTATCATTACAGATGCTATCATTTTCCCCTGTAATATCTATAAGTTTTCTATTATTATGTTTATTGTTAACCTCATAAAGTGCAAAATATTTGAAGTTAAATTTTAGTTCTAAAATATCTCTTATTCTTCCATAAACGATAGTTCTATTTTCATCTAACTCTATTGTTTTTTTGAATTTATAAATATCAGATAGTTCATGAATAATAGTATTTGCTTCATGAAGAGGATCGCTAGAGGTTGCTCCACTAGGTATAAATGCAGCTAAGTTCACTTTTATATCACCAAATGTTTCTTGTATCTTTTTAAATAAAATATTTAGTTGATTAACTACTTTATCTGCATCACCACCTGCTGTTGATTTAAATTCATGTGTAAAATCGCCAGTATATGCTTTTTTGATTCCTTTTTGAAGATCAGAAAACATCCTTAAAAAAGGAGTTACATAGTAATTAATAAGGAACAATGCTAAGATTATAAATAAAAAATTGATACCAAGAATTTTTGATAGAGTAAATAAACTATTGGTTCTCATACTACTAATGTCATAGGTCATACTAATGGCACCCAATGTATCTTTTCTATCAACGTTATGACAATTTAAACAATTTGGGTTACCAACTTTGGCAGTTGCAATATATGGAATAGTTACACGCAAAGAGATATTATCTACACCCTCAATTATCTCTTGGTGTATCTTTCCAGTTTTTAAAACTTTTGCATCTATAGCATCTCTAATTGTCTCAGTGTTAAAACCCTCTCCATATTGATCAATAACTTTTTGACCTCTAATTACCCATAAAGATTTTATATCATCATTAGCAGAAACTTGATCGAGAAAAAACTGTCTTTTGTCCATTATGCCATGAACCATATGTGTAGTTAGCCCATCTATAACAATAGTAGCTGTTAGTTTTGCTTTATCTACAGCACTTTTAATATTATATTCTCTGAAATTTAATGATACATTTATAATGGTTGCTATTGCTAAACCAAGTAACATTAATGTAACGACGATAAGCAGTCTTATTTTAGTGCGCATCTGGATAATCACTTATTATAAAATTTAATATTTTGATAATATCTAATAATCAATTAAAATTAATTGAATTATTGCTTCAGAATCATAATTATTCTACAGTGACACTTTTTGCTAAATTTCTAGGCATATCTACATCATTTCCAAGTCTTATAGATATCTCTAATGATAATAGCTGAACAACTATCATCATTTCAAAAAATTCTAACATATAATCTTTACATGGATTTATTTTTATAAAATCATCAGCTTTGTCAAATTCTTTTGCACTTATCGCACAAATTGTGCTATCTCTTGCACTTAATTCCTCCACATTATTTTTTGATTTTTCATATAAAAGATGCTCTGGTAGTAGAGCTATTGTAAAAAGTTCAGGATCAGCTAAAGCGATAGGGCCATGCTTCATCTCACCACTTGGATAACCCTCAGCATGTAGGTATGAGATCTCTTTTAGTTTTAAAGCACCCTCAAGAGCCAGAGGGAAAAATATATCACGACCAATAAAGAAAAATCCATGTCCATGCAAGTATCGTTTAGATAGTCGCTTTATCTTTTCATGTATCTCATCACTTACTTTTGTTGCAACAGGAGTTTCACGAAGAAGATGTATTTGGTATTTTAGCTCATCTGTAGTTAGTGAATCTCTAAGTTTAGCTACATAAAGGCTTAACATCCAAAAAACTGTAACTTGTGTTGCAAAGGCTTTTGTTGAAGCTACACCTTTTTCAATCCCTGCACGAGTTAAGATACAAGCATCAGCTTCACGAACCATAGAGGAGTTGTCAACATTACATATAACCAAAGTTTTTAGGTTAGCTCTTTTTGCCATCTTTAGAGTTTCAAGCGTGTCAGCGGTCTCACCACTTTGTGATATAACCACAAAAAGGGTATCTTTAGCCATTATTGGTGAACGATATCTAAATTCACTAGCAATCTCTACGCTACATCTTATTTTTGAGTATCTCTCAAACATATATGAAGCTGATAGTGCAGAGTGGTAAGATGTCCCACATGCGCACAGCTTTATCTCATTAATTCCATCAAAAAGATTCTTGTCAATCTCATCAAAAACAATCTCTTCATCTGAGAGTCTTCCAATTAAAGTATCCGCAATCACATCACTTTGTTCATAAATTTCTTTTTCCATAAAAAATCTATATCCATCTTTTTGTGCTGAGAGTTTATCGGTTGAGAGTTGTGAAAAATTAGGTTTTGTTTTCTCTGCATTTTTGTTATATATGACTAACTCATCTTTTGTCACATAACCATAATCACCATCTTCAAAATAGTTTACCTCTTTTGCCAAACCAATAAGTGGTGAATCAGATGAAGCAAAAAACTTTTCATCTTCATCATTTACACCAACTAACATTGGTGAGCCATGTTTTGCAAAAAAGATAGTATCTGGAAGTGATGCTGTTACAATTAAAGTAGCATAAGCACCCTCAAGTTCAGATATAGTCTTACTAAACGCTTTAAAACCATCCTCGCATGCTAATAGATTTTTCTCAAATTGATGTACTATGACTTCTGTATCTGTTTGGCTTAAAAATTTAACACCATCTTCTTGAAGCTTTTGTTTTAACTCAGCGTAGTTTTCAATAATTCCATTATGTACAACATATGAGGATTCACCTAGGTGTGGATGTGCGTTAAGCTCTGTTGGTTTACCATGAGTAGCCCACCTCGTATGACCAATTCCTACGGCAAATTTATCTGTAATAAACTCTTTTGTTTTCTCTTCTAAGTTTACTAATTTGCCAACAGCTTTGTAGATTGAAAACTCCCCATCTTGTAAAACGGCAATACCAGCACTATCATAACCACGATACTCTAGTTCTTTTAATCCCGAGAGTAAAATTTCTTTAGTGTTTTTGTCACCTAAATATCCAACTATTCCACACATTAATTATCTCCGTTTGCTAAGAGTGCATAAATTTTTGTGATATTATTGCATATATCATTTTTTTTGTCCATCAAAAAGCTATCTCGCACCTTATGTTTAGTTGAATGGATTTTGGCTGTAACTATATTTATATTTAATCTCTCAAAACAATCCATCATATATGCAAGTAATCCAATTTGATTTTTAGTATTTACACTTATCTCTGCATGGGTTAGTGAATGCTCACAATCTATGCTTATTTCATCTTTTTTAATCTCTACTTTTTTAATCTCTACTTCTCTATCCATATCAAAAGCTGCATCAATAATATCATAAACTTCTACTAATTCACTTCCATCTACATTTTGTTTAAACTCTATTTTGAAATATTTTATATCATCAAAAAGTGTAATGATTTCCATACTTCCAACATCTAAGTGGCTAAGTACACCAAGTAAAAACCCAAGATTTATAGGAACTTTTCTATATATTTCAATACTTAGTGCCTTATCATTGTGTACTGAGTATTGATAATTTTTTGTTTCTTTAGCTTTTAGGGCAATCTTAATAATATCAATTGGTGTGTGTTTAAAGAAAAATAGATTTGATTCGATGCTTAATAATTTTTTTTGTAACGATTTACTTAGTGTATCAAATGCAAGGTTGTTTTTAACTCTTTTTTCAATGATTAACCTCTTAGATGCATCAGTGATTCTGTCACTATTTTGAGAAATTTCAAGAGAGGAGTTATACAGATCAAGTAAAAGTTTAGAGTTAAATGAGTTGTATACATTTCCCCCAACACCACTTATATCTGCGTAAGTTAAAATATACAATAGCTTTAAGTTTTTTTCATCTTTAATCTTTGACATAAATTTATATAGAGTTTTTTCATTGTGAATATTCTCTTTAAAAGCAACATTACTCATATTTATATGATTTTTTACAAGCAATACAGAGCGTTCAATAAGCCCATCATCTAAGTCTAATTTTTTAAGAAAAGGAAGTATAAGTTTTGCTCCAACTTCACTATGGTCTTGTTTACGCCCTTTACCTGTATCATGAAATAAAACAACGATTTTTAAGATTAATTTCTCATCATCACTTAACTCATTATATAGATTTTTTATATGTGGCTCTTTAATGTTTTCAAGTGATTCTATACATTTTATTGAATGAATATCTACAGGATAATGATGATAACCATCAAATTGTGGCAAGTGTTTAACTTTTCTAAAGTTTGGAAAAAGTTCATGTAAAATACCAGCATCATAAAATAGTTTCAAAAAACTATAAATATGTTGCTTTTGCAATAATTGTTTTAAAAGTTTATAGGTCTCTTTGCTTAGGGGGTGTGAAACTTTTGTATATGTAAATTGATTTAAAAATCCAGCATCAAAATGGTAAAACTTATCATCTAAATCGATAAGTATTTTTAAAAGTGCAGATATTGGTAAAGTTTTTAGATTGTAAGATGCATAAAGTCTATCATCGAGTTCATAAACACCTTTTTGAATACGATTGTTTCTAAGTCTACTTATGTGAGTTTTCTCTTCTATATATGGGCGAACCATTTTTTTAACAAATATTTGAGTAAAATTGCTAATTCTCCATTGAGCTGCTAAAACTTTTGAGGCCATTTTTTGGGTGTTTAAAAATCCTAACATCTTAGTGACTTGTGGCATATACTCAAGCAAAAGTCTATCTTCTTGTTTGTTAGTTATGATATGAAGCGCACTTCTAACACGGAACAAAAGTTCCAATGCTATACGATACTCTTTATATTCCTCATCACTAAAAAGGTCACCACTTAAATCTCTTAAAGTAGTTACTCCATAGATAGTTTGTGCTATCCAAAAGATAAGGTTTGAGTCTCTAAGTCCACCAACACTCTCTTTGATATTTGGCTGCATAGAGGTTGGGTATTTTTTACGTCTTTTTTGTGCTTCTTCAATCTTAGCTAAAATAAACTCTTTTTGTTTATAATGCCTAATCCTACTTAGTTGCCTGCCAGTTGAGTGCCAAGTATAATTTGAGCCAATAATAAAGCGAGACTCCATTAAAGCAGTTCGTATAGTTATATCTTCATTGCTAGCTTTAAAAAGATCTTTAACCTCGTGCACTCTATGTCCAAGTTTAAGTCCAGAATCAAGAGCTAAATAAAAAAGTTTTTCTATTATCATTTGAGAGTTATAACCATCATTTTTTTCATAAACTATAAGCAAATCTATGTCACTATGGAGACAAAGTTGTTCCCGCCCATAACTTCCAAGTGCAACAATGGTTATGGGAATTGAGTTTTTCATGGGAAGATAGTTTCCAAACACTCTTCTTAAAACAGTGTTATACATCAAAGAGATTATGGA
>JAMOMX010000387.1 GCA_027066935.1 Sulfurimonas sp.
TCCTTTGGTGATTCCATTTGTAGTAGTTTGAAAATACTTCTCTCATTTTTGCTAAGTGTTCCAACATATTTATAACCTTTTTAGGCTATTAAACTATTTTTATCCTTAGAGTGTCGTGGAGTGAGATTTGTAGTGTAGATTACCTTAAATCTAAAGGATTGATAAACCCAATTGTTAAAGAGGTATCTAGCAATACTACATGTGCTACTTATAATAAAATAGATAATGATAAAGAATGTCATGCTTACGAATCAGACTATAGAGGTAATATCACTTGTGCTATAGGTTATGATGATTATTAAAATCACACAAAGCTATCGTTTAGTTTTGCCACTTATTTGATGGCAAGATTAAACAAATACAAATTAAAATTTAAGGAAAAAAAATGAAAAAATCAATATTATCAACTGTGGCAATACTTCTTTGTCTCTCAACAGCTAGTTATGCTCAAAATATAAAAAAGGGAACAATTGAAGTTGGTGGAGGTTTGGGGATTGGTATGAATTCTGAAGAATTTGATGTTGATGGAGCGTCTGATGATATGGAAGTAAAATCAACATCATTTTCAGCAAGTACTTTGTATTATATTCGTCCTAATATTGGAATAGGTGGTACTTGGGATTATGTGTCAAGAGAGTATGATTTATTTGGTAATAAAATGGAATATAATGATTATAGCATAGGACCAATTATCTCTTACAATATAAGTATGGATAAACAAATAGGCTTTAAGCTTCAAGGTGGAGCAGTGAAATATTTTAGTGAGACAAGTGTTGATGGGAGTAAATTTGAGTTTAATGGTTTTGTGTGGCTAGCAAAAGGAGTTATTAGTTATTTTATTACTAAAAATATATCATTTAATGGCTCAGTAGCTTATACTTTTGGTGAAATTGAATTAGAAACAAATATTGGGGATGCTGATACTGATTATAGTAATTTTACTTCTCATGTTGGTATCTCTGTATATCTAAACTAATGTTTAAAATAAAAACTATTGTATTAACTATGTTTTCGGCAACACTTTTTGCCGAAAATATAGAGCTATCTCTCAAAAACAATAACGGCAATTCATCATACATAGTACAATCCCCTAGCCAAAACCTAAAAGCCAAACTTATCTTCCCTTTTAAATTTAGCACTTTTGATCTAAACTATGCTCATGAGTTTAGTTTTTTTGATATAAAAATCGGTTCATCATTTTTATTAAATCATAAAACTACAACAGGAAAAGATTATGATTGGCAAAATGATAACCTTACGGTATTTTCATCATCAGACAATAAAATCGATAAATACTCCAAATACAGTTTAGAAATCTCAAAAGATATATTTTATGATTTGAAAATATTTGCAAATTTTGATTATAAGATTTTAGATATGTATTGGTCAAATACAGCAGAAGAGGATTTTGTGAAAAATGAAAATTCGTATGTAAAAGATTTGACACTAAAATTTCAACAAGAGTTTTTTCAACACAATCTAGGATTAACCTACAAAAACAACATCTA
>JAMOMX010000388.1 GCA_027066935.1 Sulfurimonas sp.
ATTATGAAAGCTACACTTAAAGGATTTGATGAAAATGCAGATATCCTTTTGTTTGATGCATTGCTTTTACCTGAAATTGTAGAAGATGCTTTTAATTCAAGACAAGTTCAAAAATTACCAGATTATTTACAATCACTTGCTGCATCCCTTCATAAGTTTTATTATGATGTGCGTATTATTGGTAGAGATGATGAAGCAAAACTTCTCAAACTACTTATGGTAGTTGCTCTTTCATTAAAAACTGGATTATCTTTGTTAGGTATTAAAGCCAAGGACTATATGTCTAAAGAAGTGCCTACAGAGAGTTAATATTAGCCAATTTTTTCTATAATTACACCATTATCTTTTATAAATTTAGAGATGGTGCCTGAGTGTGTATGTTCATACTCTTTAGCATAAACTATTCTTTTTATACCGCTTGCGATTAGGTTTTTACTACACTCGCTACATGGTTCAAGAGTTACATATATGGTAGCTCCATCAATGCTAATACCATTACGAGCTGCCCAAATAATAGCATTCATCTCCGCATGTATCTCATAAGTTTTTGACCATTCATGATGGTCACGAGTATATTTTCCATCCCAATAATCACAACAATTTGTAAACCCAGCAGGTGTGCCATTATATCCTGTACTTAAAATTCGACCATCTCTAACTATAACTGCACCAACTTGCTTTGATACACATTTTGATGCTGATGCTAATTCTGTTGCTATATTTATAAAATTTTGATCACTTAACATATGACTTACTCCGGCATCCTAATTTGTTTTATATCAGCACTTAGTCTTAATCTTGTAAAATATTCACCAAGAACTTGTTCTCTTTGTGATGCCATAATTTTAGAGATTATTTGATCTTTATAGTTGTTAAATCCACCATCTTCTTTAAATTTTGCACTCTTTAAATAGAAGCTCATGAAACCACCTTTTGAATCTGGAATAATTTGTGAAAAGGAGTTTAAAGGGGTCTCTTCAAGCAGTTTTGCTAATTTTTTAGATATCTTAGAGTATGAAAGGTTTTGCTCGTTTGTTTGAATATCTGGAGAATAAAACATAGGATTATCAATTTTTTCTTGTAATCTAGCTTTACTTTTAGCCATATGTATAATGACCTCAAAATCACTTGGTTTTGTAAACTCATTTATGTGAAGCTTATAATACTCCTCAATATCAACATCATCTGGTTGAGATAAAGAGGAGTAGGCTATCGAAGAGTAAAGCTTTTGCGAAAGTATTTTTTGTTTTATTTGCTTTTTTAATTCTGTTGAACTCATACCATTAGAGTTACGAACTGCCTCATAAAAGTCACTTACACTCATCTTGTTTCTAGCAGCAGCTTGTTTGATATCTTTATAAATCTCATCACTAGAGGCTGTAATTCCACGCTCAATTACCTCTAGCTCCTCAAGTTTTTTTCTTATTAAACTCTCAGCAGCATTTTTAGCATTTGTATTTGTAAAACTCATCTCTTTTTTAATATCATAAAGAGTTATAGCACTGCCTTTAACAACAATAGCTACCCCATCAACTATTTGTGCATAAAGACCAATTGTTAAGAACAATGTAAAAATTATTTTATTCATTATGGTTTATCCTAAATTTAAAAGGTATTTTACCAATATTTTACCAATAATTGCCTAAAAATTTCTACTACTGAAGTTAATACAAAATAAATAAGTAGTAAGCTAGATTCCAGTTAAGCTCAGAATGACTAAGCTATGAAACTTAGTTTTGATTTAGCATGATATATTTAAACCTGCTTCACCATTTTTTTTTGATATAATACAAAATAATTCATATAAACAAAAGGGCTAAGGTTGATTTCTCAAGATGATATATTTAATAAAATTAAAGAGGTTCTAGTAGAAGAATTTGAAGTTGAATCAGATAATATTACACTAAAAGCCAATCTTTTTACTGACCTAGAATTAGATTCACTAGATGCAATTGACTTAATGGTTACACTCGATAAAGAGTTAGAAATTGAAATAAATACAGAAACTATGCAAGATATGCGCACTATTGAAGATGTATGCGACTTTGTATTAGCTGCTATGCAAGATGAGTAGTCTCTTAACATTATTTTTTGCTCCATCATTCCTCTTGTTTACATATTTTTTTAAGTTTCAAGAATTAGTATTTATATATATTTTAATTTCATTAGTATTTTTAATATATGCCTATATTAAAAAGAAAAAGAAAGAAGATTTTATTATTGTAGGGATATATCTTGTATTACTTTTAATAGCTTACTTCAACAACAGCTTTGAAGCAGTAAAGTTTATTCCAGTTTTTTCTGCTATGACTTTTTTTGCGATTTTTTTGCATTCTGTTATTAAAAAAAATGAATTGATTTATAAATTTACTTTGCGATTTTACAAAAAAAACCTTAGTGATGCTGAGATAATATTTTTAAAAAATGGTGATTTATTTTGGTCTATAGCTATTTTTATATATGCAATATTTTTATTAAGTTTAGTATATTTTGCTTCTAATAATATTTGGGCTTTTTTTAGTTCAGTAGGGTGGTATATTTATTTTATTGTTGCTTTAGTTATTCAAATTATATATGGAAAAATTTATGCGATTAAAATGTATTCTAAGTAGCTATGCCTTTATCCTTTTTTGGGGAATAATTTTTATTTTTACTCTACCATCTTTGGTAATTTATTTTTTAGTTTATCCATTTTTAAAATATCCACAAGATACTTTTCAAAATTTAGCATCAGTTATATATAAAATATTTTTTAAATTACTCCCTGTTGTAAAATTAGAGTTTGATTTACTAGATGAGTTACCAAAAGGTGCTATCTATATATCTACCCATCAATCTAGCCTAGATTATCCTATACTTGGATATTTCATTAAAAATTATCTAACTGTTACAAATCTTAATTTTACAGTTATCCCTTTTGCTTCTTTTGTTGGGCAACTCATTGGTGCACGCTCACTTAAAAAAAATTCCCTTGGTGATATAGCCAAGATGTATAATGAATTTGAAAAATTACTTCAAGATAATAGAAATATCATAATTTTCCCAGAAGGAACTAGGAGTGATGGCAATAAACTACATAAATTTAAAAAAGGTGCTTTTCGTCTTGCCATAAAAACAGGGAAACCATTAGTCCCAATCATAATAGATGGTTCTGCAAAAATATTAGCTAAGGGTGACCCATGTTTTAAAACAACTAAGACAACTTCTGTTAAGGTAAAGATGTTAAAGTTAATAAATCCAAAAAACTTTAAAGATGAGAAAGAACTTTTAGAGTATACACACAATTTAATGGAGTATAAAAATAATGTTTAAAATCTCAATTATTATTATGGTCTTATCTCTTAGCATTATGGCAAAGAACTTTAATTTCACAGAACTTAGATATAGCGATGCTATAGGAAAAACAATAGAACTACAAGGACAAATAACCTTTTCAAAAGATGGTTTAAGTATTTTATATCCAAAAAGCAAGAGAGCTTTAAAATATTTTGATGACACTTTGTTATATGAGTTAAACAACGAAGTAGTTGAGCTAGATTTTATGCAACAACAATATATGATTCAATATTTTGAAATATTGATTTTGCTCCATAATGGAGATGAAAGTTCATTGGGTTCGGAGTTTGATATAAACAAAAAGCAAGAGGTTATAGTTTTAACACCAAAAGGAACTCTTAAAAATTATATTAATAAGATAGAGCTTTTTAAAGAGAATAAACTCTTAGAGTATGTAAAATTATATTTGAACAATAATGATTCCATAATGATAACTATCCATGATAAAGTTAAGTAATTATATTATTCTTTTTATACTCCTAATTATTGGAGTTATATTTAAAGACTCTATTCATATATCTACTAATTTGCTTTCGCTTTTTGGATCAAAAGATGCAATAGAGAAGATTAGTATTGCAGATAACCTTGGTTATTCTAAAGAGATGTTAATTGCAGTAAAAGGATTTGATAAAGAATCAAAAACTAAGGTTCAAGAGATATCTTCTAAACTAGAAAAAATTCAAAATATCCTTTTTGTCCAATCTAGCATAGTTCCATCTAGTGAGATAAAAGCATATTATGAAAAAAATTACTCTATTTTGAGTAACTTTACTGATACACCGCTCTCATCATCCTTAATCCAAACAAAATTACAAGAACTTTATGATGAACAACTAAACAATATTTTTTATACACCAGTTGATAAAAATGACCCATTAAAACTTTTTGAATTTGATAAAAATAACAATTTAAACATGTCTCATAAAGGTAGTTATATTACTTTAGGTGATTATGGTTATTTAATAAGGGTATCTACAGATGTATCAGCTTCACAAATGGATAAAGCAAAAAAATTATATACAGATGTTCAAAATCTACTTAATGATTATGAAAATGTTACCTCTTTTGCACCGTTTTATTATACTGTTGAAAACTCTACTAAAATAAAAGATGATCTAAGTTGGATTATAATTCTCTCTAGTTTGATACTTCTAATGGTTTATTATCTACTTATTAAAAATATAAAGCTACTAAGTCATACTCTTGTGGCACTTATGTCATCTATGTTAGTAGCTGGATATGCTAGCATGATTCTCTTTGCAAATTTTAATGCCCTTTCTTTGGCTTTTGGTATGAGCATAACAGCAGTTAGCATTGATTACTTACTTCACTATCATTTTCATAATTTTTATAAATCAAAAAAATCTATAGATAAGAATGTGCTTTATGGTTATATTACAACTGTCATAGCATTTGGGATATTTTCCTTTATACCTATCGCATTAATTTCACAAATAAGCTTCTTTGCAGTGGTATCACTCTCATTTGCATATCTACTTTTTACTTTTGTGTTTCCACATTTAGATATAGATGAATATACTCAAAATAAAGATCTAATACATAATAATAAAAAAGTTAAAGCATATATATTCTCAATACTCTCAATTTTACTTTTTGCATATAGTGCTTTAAATATCAATTTCGACAACGACATAAAAAATCTTGATTATCAAAATAAAAAACTTTTAGAGACTCAATCTATGTTTGATAGCTTTAACAAATCAAAGTTAAGTCCTGTGATTGTTCAGGCTAAAACAAGTGCTAAGCTAATAGATAACCTTCATATTTTAAAAAATAATTCTAAAAATTCATACTCTCTTGCTAATTTTGTAAAATCAAAAAGTTTTTGTCAACAGAGAAAAAAACAACTCCAAAATTATGATTTTAAGAGACTAAATAAAGAGATAAATATTAAAGCATCAAAGATAGGTTTTAGAGATGATTACTTTAAAGATGCCTATACTTTTTTAGATGAACTACCAAAGTGTGAAATAAAAAACTTTGATATGCTTAAGCAATTTAGCCTCAGTACATATAAAGACAAAGATAGTTACTATTCAATTGCTCTAGTTGAAGATACTGATATAGCAAATAAGTTTGATTTCATTAGCATTATAAGTGCTAAAGAGATCTTTGCAAAAGTTGCGCAACAGATGTACAAAGACTTGTTACTCTATGCCTCTATAGTTATTGGTAGTATTTTTATTTTACTTATTTTAAGTGTTAAAGGTAAAATATTATATGCACTAAACTATATAATTTTTCCACTAAGTGTAACTTTAGCAATCCTAGTAAGTTATACTGATCTAAATATAATGCATATTTTTTCCCTTATAATTCTTATGGCAATAGGGATAGACTATGGGATATATATGAGCAATACACAAAAACCCAACAATACAATGTTAGCTATTAAGTATTCAATTTTAAGTACTTTTGCCGCTTTTGGTGTTCTTATATTTAGTACAATAGTTGCACTAAACTCTATAGGTGTAGTTATTAGTATTGGTATATGTGCGATTTTCATATTAATAAAAGTGATGAAATGATTCTAGAATATATTAACCTTAATAACTCAAGAGAGATAATAAGTATAAATAAAAAAGCTAAAACAGTAGATAGATGGATAAAAATTAATGCAAAAAATAAATTAGAGTTTATTAAAGAGTTTTTACCCCTTTTTATGAGTGGACAAAAATTAATTTTATTTGATTCAAACCATAAACAATTATTAGACTTTCATGAGCAAAACAATATAAATAAATTTAAAAATATTGATGAAGTAAACAAACATAGCCAACTTTTGTTTTTTACATCTGGTAGTAGTAGTTTTCCAGTAGGTGCCTTTAAAAGTAGAGAAAACCTTGAAAAAGAGATAAAAGTATTAAAAAAGTTAGTAAAAAAATATGATATAAAAAAAGTAGTAGTAAGTGTCCCTTTTGTTCATATATACGGCGTACTAGCTGGCTTATTGTTGCCGTTACATCTAGGTGAAATAAAATTAGTTATAAAAGAAAATTTTTTACCTTATGAACTATTGTATGAGACGCTAGATAGAGGTACTTTAGTTATAACTACACCAGTATATATAAAAGCGTTACCTATGTTAAGAGAAGATATAAACTTAAGTAAAAGCCTTTTTATTTGCTCTACTGGTCCATTAGATAAAGATGATGTAGTAGCATTAGAAGATAAATATAAAACAAATTTATTGCAACTCTTTGGTTCAACTGAAACGGGGGGAATTGCATATAAGTTTAGCTCATCAACAAAATGGATCCCCATGGATAGTGTAGAGGTATCTACATCTGATGATAGGTTATGTGTAAAGTCTGAGTTTGTATCACCTTTTATAATAGATGAAAAAATAATTGAACTTTATCAACCTTTTGTTACTGAAGATATTATAGAAAAAAGTGAAAAAGGATTTACACTAGTTGGAAGGTCAAATAAAATTATAAAAATCGCAGGAAAAAGAATCTCTGCTTCACATATAGAATCACAGCTAGAGGGTATTGATGGTGTTGAAAAAGTAGTGGTTGAACTTGTGTATAAAAAAGAACTACTTAGAAGTGAACAGATTAATATTATATTACAAGCAAATAACAAAATTTCAAAAAAAATCATTAAGGATAAAATATGTGAGAGTTATGGTGTATTAACAATCCCATTTAAAATTATATATGTGCAAAGTATTGATTTTTCATCTATGGGAAAAAAAATCATTTTTAGGTAGTTTTTAAGTTTAAACTAGATTATGCAATATAAATTTTTGTACCTGTAAGTATCAAATCAAAGTAAACCTGCTATAATACTTTTATTCATAATTGGGGGTAAGTTTGATTAAGATATTTATATTTATGTTAGTATTATCTCTTTCACTTCAAGCTAGAGAAAATCCATTTTTTCCTTCTATTGGGGAGCAAGATTTAACCCAAACCTCAAACAAAGACAACTCAATAGCACCACTTAAGCGTGTAGCTATAGAACTACCCTCACATGCTAGAGTTTTGCAAAAAGTAAGTGTGACATTTAAAAGTTTAGATGGCTCAATAGAAGTAAAATCTATAAATTTAAAAAAAGCTGTTGATTGGCATCTGCCAATATTTATTTCCCAATCTATGGGTGAGATATCAACAATAAAAACACCTAAAAAAAATAAAACTATAAAATATACACCTTTATTTAAATCTAAATATGTGAGTTTTTACCATAATAACAAAGAGTTAAA
>JAMOMX010000389.1 GCA_027066935.1 Sulfurimonas sp.
AATTGTGAGTAAATGGACAGGGATTCCTGTAAATAAGATGCTTCAAAGTGATAAAGAGAGAATTTTAGGGGTTGAAGATGAACTCAAAAAGAGAGTTATCGGACAAGATAGTGCTTTAAAAGCTATCTCAAGAGCAATTAAGAGAAACAAAGCTGGACTTTCAGATACAAGTCGTCCAATTGGGAGTTTTATGTTTTTAGGACCTACTGGTGTTGGAAAAACTGAAAGTGCTAAAGCGTTAGCAACATTTTTATTTGATAGTGATAAATCTTTGATTCGCTTTGATATGAGTGAGTATATGGAAAAACACGCAGTTAGTAGACTTGTAGGTGCTCCTCCTGGATATGTTGGATATGAAGAGGGTGGACAGCTAACAGAAGCAGTTAGGCGAAAACCTTATAGTGTGATACTTTTTGATGAGATAGAGAAAGCTCATCCTGATGTTTTTAATATCCTACTTCAAGTTTTAGATGATGGAAGATTAACAGACAATAAAGGTATGACAATTGATTTTAAAAATACAATTATTATCTTAACTTCAAATATTGCAAGTGATAAGATCATGGCAGAGGGTGATGCATCTAGTAAAGAGAAGGCTGTTAGAGATGAGTTAAAACTTCACTTTAAGCCTGAGTTTTTAAATAGGCTTGATGATATCGTTATCTTTAATCCTTTAGGTTTAAAAGAGATAACAAGTATCGTTGATATTATATTAAAATCTCTTCAAGATAAGTTATCTGAGAGAGATATCACTCTAACTCTATCTACAGATGCAAAAGCACTTATAGGTGAAGCTGGATTTGATCCAGTATATGGTGCTAGACCTCTTAAAAGAGCGGTTTATGAGATGATTGAGGATCGTTTGGCCGAGATGATTTTGGAAGATAAAATTGTTGAGGGGAGTCATGTTGATATAGTTCGTGATGGAGATGAACTGATTTTTAATGTATCTTAGGCTTTGCCTAAGATACTTACCAATCCATATTTTGATACTTTCTTGTACTGCCTCCGTCATTATCTATACCTTTACCTTGTGTGCCTTTTCCTGCCCAATTTTCAGCTTTTGCTGATATATCTA
Organism: Sulfurimonas sp.; assembly: GCA_027066935.1. GTDB lineage: Bacteria > Campylobacterota > Campylobacteria > Campylobacterales > Sulfurimonadaceae > Sulfurimonas. Next base: position 1,079 of record JAMOMX010000389.1, read on the forward strand.
GGTAAAAAGAGTGTTCAAGACCACTAGAAAATCTCTTATAGAGTAACCAAGTTTTTGGGGTATAAGTAATCCTCTCTTTCAATGGTATTTGATGTAAATTAAAACTAATAGTATCAACTCCTTCTAAAGTTGCATAAGAGGAGGTAGAACTCATAAATTCTGAATTAAAAGGTTTGTAGTCGTTCCTACTACCTTTTAAGTTGGAAAAGAGATTAGTGTTTGAATTATATTGACTTTTCTCAACAATAAACCAATTTATACCATCCTCACTTTCACTGCCGTCTGCATAAGTAAAGATACTCTTATCGCATCCGTTACAATAAACCTCTTGATACGCTGTTAAACTATGCTCTTTTCCTATGCCTGTATAATTTGGTACATGCAATCTACCATAATAAAAAGATAGCTCTTTATCTAAATTATTTTCCACTAAAAATCCATCCTCTAAAATAGATAAACTCTCTTTCAAAAAAACAATTTTCATAGGATTTATAGCTTTTGCTTTATCTCTTGCAAAATTAAACTTTGCTATTTTTAAAGCTTCTCCTTTTTTAAATAACTCTTTTTCAATTTTATATTGATTAAATTCTACAACACCACTTCTCTTTATCTTGTCACCAGAGAGTAAAATATTACTTTTATTAATCTGTTTAAACTCTCCATCCTCATAGGCAGTCAATATCTTATACTCAAAATCATTATTGCTAATTACTTCATAATTCATAATATAATTAACATCTTTTGCATAACAACCCTCTGTAAAGTTTTGAACTTTTTTGCCCTCTAAATTTAACATATCAATCTTAGTAACAATTTTAGCAGACATATTTTTGTTATCATCGCTATTTGGGTTATAATTATTAAAATATGTAAATGTAGATATATTGTTTCCATTTTCATAAGATGTATCTACTTCCATAGAGTTTGCAATAACCTCTATCTCCGTCTCATTTGAGTCTATTTTATAAAAATCACAATCTTTTTTATCTATGATAGCGTACTCTTGCCCCTCAGCTTCTTTAATACTATATTTTATTTTGCCAACATCATTATAATTAACACCTATTATTGAAGAGCCATTTTTTATATCTTTTAAGCTATATTTTGACTTTATAGATGCATTACAGTTACTTTTCCCTTTAACGTCTAGATTATCTTCAATAATATAATCATCTTTTTTTGATGAGTAATCTTTTATAACAGCACCCTTTTTATCAATAGCAGATATTGAGATATTAAAATCATTACCTGCTCTTATTTTAGAATCTTTGTTACTCTTTTTTATCATAAAAGAGTAGGGTTTAATTGCAAAAGTATCAGAGTAACCCTTTAGTTTTTTTGTTTTACCTATTTTATAATCATGGGCACTTTCGCCATTGATTTCAATCCAAGCACATCTTGCTATTTTATCAGAAGGTACACTTACAACAAACTTTCCATTGGACTTTACTTTAACATTTTTTGCTATTATTTTTGGTAATAGTTCATTTGAACATGTATTGTCATTTGAGTTATAGTTTTTAAATCTTCTTAGAGTAATATCTGATATATTCATACTATCACTATAATTAATAACAGTTGTTTTTGTGATAGTACAGGTGGTATAGCACTCTTTATACTTTAAACCATTCTTTGCAGTTTTTATGGTACATATAGGTTTATCACAAACTTTTTTATCAATAACTTTTTTATTACTTAGAACCTCAAAATCGTTAGACGCAACAACATCAAATAGAATTTTATCACCAGACTTTTTAGTAGATATCTTCTCTTGTGAAGTTCCATTTTCAAAAACAGTATAATTACCTTTTCCTTCTGGTACCATTGTAACTATATCATCATCTAAGATAATACCTCTTGCAGTTTTATTAATAAAACCAAAATTACCACTTGGTTTAATTAACGTCAATTTAAAATACTCAGCATTTTCAATAATATCATCATCTAAAACTTTGATAGAGATGTGGGCTTTTTTAGTCCCTTTTTTTAAATCAATAAAATAGGTTGGTTCAACAATGTCTTCTGAAATTTTTAAGCTCCCAATAGTTTTGAGAGTATACTCAAGTCTAATATCTTTTTGAATTTTTTCTGAAAAAGCGATATTGAAATCTAAAGTTTTATTTTTAGATTCACTTTCAGAAAATATAGTATCTTTATTAATCGTTATGCTTATATCATTGTCTTTGATTGAGCCATTTTTCATGCTATAAGTTTTCCAATTTTTGAAACTTGATGAACCATCTTCATATATAACTTTTTTAGTAGGAGCGTAACAATCAATTCTAAAATATTCACTATTTTCTATTAAGTTGTCATCTTTTACATTAACAGGTACAGAAATTTTATCAAGATTAAGGTCCCCTTTTGTCCAAGTTTTAAAATCTTGTACAATATCTTTTTTTGGATAAAAACTACTCCCTTTAATAGCGAAAAATTTACAAGGTATACCATAGTTTCTAATGTAGTCATTAGTAGAGAATATGATATATTTTGTTGAAGTGTCATTTTCAGATAATTCTAATTTTTTGGTTAATAATTTAATTTTTTTTAATTTGATCTCTTTTAATATTTTTTTCTTCTCTTTTTTAACCTCTTTTTTATCTACATCATCTTTTTTTTCAGGTATATCTTCAGTATCAATATCCTCTTTTTTCTCAATAGGTAAATACTCAATAGTAACATTTTGAGTAATGGTTACATTTTCTATCGTCTCTTCTCTTGCAAATAATGAAGAGTATAGTATTAAAAAAATGAGAATAAATTTCATGGGTGAATCCTTTTTATTATTTAATTTAGGTTTTAGAGGTGCTGGTTTTAGAGATGCTACTTAGGCATATAGCCTAATTCCTTGCATCTGCTCTTCTAGTCTGTCAAAAACATCTTTAGCAAAATCTCTCATTTGATCTACTGAATCAAATGCTTTTAACATCTGGTCTAATTTATCTAAGGTTTCATCTTTAATGAAGTTTTTGTGGTTTTCATCTTTGGGTGTTGGTAGGAGTGAGTTGATATCAAAGGCTAGATTTGTGGCACTCTCTTTTGTTTTGTTTGGATTATTATTTTGAAAGATTTTTAAAAGAGGTTCGATTTTCTTTAGAGCTTCTTTAATCTCTTTTGCATCTTGATCATCTATACCATCTCCTTTATATGAAAAGCTATATCCATACTCTTCTTTGATAGATAGACTCATATCCTCTAATCCATCACTTTTAAGCATTGAAAATTCACTCTCTTTGTTAGAATACATTGATAAGTCTATCTCATCTCCAGAAGATGTTTTCATACTAAAATCAAAATTACTACTTTGATAAGATGATAAAGATGCTCCAAACATAGTTTATGCTACCTCTTGTGAGACATAATTTAACTGGTTTACTTGATTTGCATCTGATTCAAAACCTCTATCTTGTGAGATAATAGATAAAACAATAAATGCTAAAGCTAAGCTAAAAGATAAGATTCTTTTATATTTCATGGCTTCTCCTTAAGTTTCTCTACCTATAATATCGGTATAAATCCAAAACACTTAAGGTTTAATATGAAGAAATTTATAATTTTGTTAATTGTCATACTCATAGCAATCCAATTTATACCAGTAGACAAAACAAATCCACCTATAGATGCAAAAGCAAACTTAACCTCTCCCGATGAGGTAATGAAAATATTAAAAAATAGCTGTTATGATTGTCACTCAAACGAAACTATCTGGCCTTCATATAGTGCAATCGCCCCTTTTTCTATATTCATAGCAGGTCATGTAAGAGATGGCAGAAAAGCTTTAAATTTTTCAAACTGGGCAAATATAGCTCCTGATATAAAGACAAAACGGATAAAAAGAGCCATAAAAACAATAAATAACTCTATGATGCCAACACCTGGTTATGTCAGGATGCATAAAGAGACAATACTTAGTGATGAGCAGAAGAAGATTGTTGTTGATTGGTTTAAGGGGGAGTTAAAATAGTTATGATAACTCATTTTTAATCAATTCAATTAACTCTTTAGTGGGAATGTTTTCTATTTCACTTTTATCATAAATACTTATAGCATATATAGTATTATCTATATTTTTATAATAGTATATAGTTCTAAAACCTGCTCTTTTACCTCTATTCTTACTTGAATTCTTGAGTCGTAATTTATATATTCCATGTCCTAAATCCTTTCCAATAGTTGGATTTTCTAAGACAGCATTTTTAAAATATCGTAAATCTTCGTCTATTTTCTTATATTTTTTTCTAAGGTGCTTTACATTAGCTGTAAAGTTTTTTAATTTTTTAATTTTTAGCATTTTAGGAAAACTAAAAGTCTATTTTTGTGTAAAAATATTATCAAAATCATCAGCTTCTTCAAAAGCTTTTCCACTTTTAATATCTTTTAATACTTGTTTGAATTCTGTCTTTATTTCTATAGACGATTTAGCTGTAAAATTTTCTTCATTCTGTTTTATTTCAAATGACGAAACACCTTTTAGTTTTGAAGCAAGTGTTTTAAATATATCTACTACATCACTGTTGTCTTTTTCAACATGTATAGTTAAATTAATTGTAGTCATGATTTGCCCTTGTATATATAATGTGATTAGTATATCATACTTTTTTGGAAAATGAACCGAATAAATTGTTTATGACGATGGCTGATGTTAGAAAAAGTTTTGGTGTATGAGAGTTTAGGCTAATGCCTAAACTCTATTTTTGATTTTTAATCAATTCGTCTGCAATGAAATCACCAAATTTTACTGTTGCTGTTTTATTCTCATCGATATCATTAATTCTAATAGTTGTCCATCCATTACAATCTATTTTAGAAGCAGTTGCACTACCATAGACATTTTCTCCAGCAAGTGTTGGTTGCTCTAAATAGACATTTTGTGGTACTGTATTGCTAATTCCATTTAGTGCCATTTTGTAACTTATGGTACAACTAGACCCAGTATTTTCATATTTGCAACTTAATGTTTGACTTTGTATGCCATTACCTTTTAATGTTATTTTTCTTGATACTCCAATATGTTTATTTTCAAGTCTGCTATTTGCATAGATAAAAATTGATTTACCAACCATTGCGGGTACATATCTAAGTTCTGCAAATGCTAAACCATCTTTTATATTTGTAATATTAAAAGATGAAGCAGCTGCATTCATAATAGTTTGACTACATTCATTATACCTATATTCGTTACCAATTGCATAACTTACACCATTAATGACTGAACCAGTATCTGTGCTAATGAGTGAAAGTTTATCATCCTCAACACTTTTAATATCCCAGCCACCTAAATTTTCAGGTTTATTTTGATTTTTGTTTGCTAGTAAAACTAGTGTATCTAATTCTGTAACTATTTCATCACTTGCAACAATGCTATTTGAAGAAAGTGTAATTGTGCTACTGTTTTTATCAAAACTAGCATTATCATCATGATAATAGGAGTTGGGCAAACTTGGTTCACTTAAAACATCTTGTAAGATTGATGGATCTTCTTCATTGTATGCATCATCACGAAAAGAGTTTGAATATAGTTTTGGATTATTAATAACACCTGTTGATATATTTGTACCATCTTCTGCTCTATTGCCATAGCTATCTACAACATGAATAACAAATTTATCAATAAAAAGTCCATTCTCATATTTAGTATCAATAGGAACAATAGACATGCTAGAACTTCTATTTTTTTCAATCACTAGTGGTATTTTTATCTCATATTTTGAGCTTTCATTACTCTCTGGAAGTTTGATTGTAGTTGTAAAGATTATATTTGTTGTTCCAGAAAGTTCTTCCATTTTTAGTGCTACACTACCAGATGCCACTATTGGATCAATGCTAAAGCTAGAGTACTCTTCTCCGTTGTATGTAATAAATTTAAAATACTTACTCTCATTATTTTCATTAGTCTCTTCCGCACTTAAAACTATTTTTTCTATAATGGAAGTGTTTGCTATTGTTCCGTCATATAGATTTGTAATATCAAAAGATAGTCGTCCCAACTCACCTCTTGAGTAGTAGCCTCTTGAATTATAATTATCAGAAAAATCAATAGAAACTCTATATGCATTTTTTGCATCAATGATTATAGTGTGATTGTCATCTTGATTTGTACCTCCTCCTGTGCTTGGAAGAGTATCTGTAGAACTATTAGTATCAGGTTGATAAATATCAGGTACATTAATAATACTTCCTCCATCATCTGCCAATTCATCAACTGTTCTATCAGCCGTTGAACAGCCAAGTATCAAAGCTGATGCCAATAGTATAGTGCTATATGTGATTAACTCTCTTTTTTTCATCTATCTAACTCCAGAAATTTAAAATATTTCAACTATAATCGACAATTAACTATAAAACTTTAAATGCTATACTCAAGTTATGAATAAATATTTA
>JAMOMX010000390.1 GCA_027066935.1 Sulfurimonas sp.
ATGGCTAAAGATAGCATCTATCTTGTCATATATGTTCATTGTGGTAGTGTTGTACTTATGGTGTTTGGCTGTTTGAGATCTATGCCGCTTCTAAGGTGAAAAGAGCCGTGTTTATCTACTCTATATATTCGTATATCATCACTATCGGCATCTATAATCTGCTCTAGGGTTTTCACTAGCTCTTCAATCTCATCTACAGAGCCATCTAAGTAGTAGAAGATAGACTTTTGAATGCGAATTGCCTCTTTTTCTAGTGTTTTTGCAACTTTAGAGAGCCGCTTAGCATCTGCTATGTCGTAGCAGACTAGAAAATCAAACTTTTTCACTTAGTGCTACTTGTGCTAAGATATAGCCATGTTGATCTATAAAATAGATTTTAAATATCTTGGCTAGGTAGATAGAGTCTGCCATGGAGATATCTATGAGTTTGTTGAGATAGAGCTCTTTTATATAACGGTAGGCTATGATCGTATCTTTATTGGCACTTTTTGCTACTAGATAAGTAGAGTGAATGCGTAACTTGGTTTTTGAATCGCTAATGACTAGTGTCTGTTTCATGTATTGCCTTTTTTAAATTTGCTATCTCTTTATCTAGCTTTGGTTTTAGGAGCTCTACTAGCGCGCTAAACTCACCCCATACTCTTTTTCTACCCTCAAACCTTAAGTAGACACCACCTTTTTTACTAAAATCCTCTACCTGTAGTATGTTGTGATGAAACACAGAAGCTACAGCCTGATTGATAGATGAGCGAAACAGCTCTAAGATATCGGACGATAGAGCGTTGTGTGATCTAAACGGTGTGTGCAAGTACCCCAATGATGGCTCAAAGCCGTGACTTAAAAGCTTGGCAGTTATGATGTGGTAGTATAGAGAGTACCAGTAAGAGAGCAGGGCATTTACTGGGTCGCGTGGCGGCTTGCGACTTCTACATCCCTTATGCATGGTTTTTGGCAAATGTGCAAAATAGTGCGCAAAGTAGGCTCTAGCATAAGAGCCCTCTATGCCTAAGAGCTCCTCTACTGCACTTGCATCTTCTACTTGCTGAAGCTCTTTAGATATCTCACCTTGTATGCCAAAACTCTTAAGATGCTCTTGGTGCAATGTGAGCTTGTGAGTTAGGAAGTATTTAGCAAATGCTAGCCTCTGCTCTAGTGAGCGGTATTGTGCTAGTTTTATCTCACTATTTTTAGCATTTGCGCTATTGATGATGCTAAAATTGCTACTATTGTGTGAAATTAGAAGTATAGATATATTCTCTTTGGTTAGACGAAGTATATCTTTAGCAACAAAAGTTGTGCGGTGATTGAGTATGAGCATATCTATAAGCCTAAATGGTATACTCTGCTCTTCAAACTTTAAGCAGCTCTGCTCAATCTTTAAGGTCATATCTTTTTTATCGATTATGGCTAGCTTCATAGTATGATAACTCCATTTTCGTATGATATAGACGATGCTTTAGCAAGCAAAAGAGCAGATGTTACCTTGATGATATTGATCTTGTCTTCATCTTTTACTATCGCCTCTAGCTCACTTATGAGAGAGTGCAGGGTGCTTGCGTTTAGTGGTGCTTCTACTGCTGATTTTTGACCACCTAAGGCGTACGAATAGGCAATTTTTTTAACCCTCAAGAGTCTTTTTGTATCAAAAATATCGTATGCTATGATAAAGTTGTGCATATATAACCTTCTCCTCTATATGGCTAAAATTATATAAAAGTCAATAGACAAAACTTGTCTATTTGAAGTTTTTATGGATGATCAATCTACTATCTAGGTAGTTTGTTAGTTGTGGGCAGGTATCTTATAGATCTAGATAGCTAAACAGATCTTTGCTTGTAGTTTTATGGTTCTTGACATAGACAAAAAGATTCTCAAGGCTCTTTTCACCCACTCCTTTAACTCTAAGAAGTCCACTAAGGCTATTGATATCTGGATTGTTTAGAGCAGCTCTGATTTTTTTAAGTACATCTAGGCGTATTTTTGAGCCTTTTTTTATGCTCATATCATCCATATTTTGAAATATGGACTTAAACTCCTCATAAAGATCATCTTTGGCTCTAAGATCAAAACTCCAGATCTCAACATCGATATCGCACCTACTAAGGTACTTATTCATGATAGCCAAAGACTCCTCTGGATCAATCCCGCCCCTATCTGCTCCAAGAAGAGGAAAGGCGACAGATGTTATATTTTTCTCCTTATAGGTGTCAACAAACTTTTTGAGACCTTTTTCTAAGTACTCTTTTTTCGATGGAAACTTCCAGTCATACTTGGTAGGAAAATTGAGTATGTTGATGCTATCTGTTCTATATATCCACAGCACACCTATATCTATCTGCTTCTCTTCACAAAGCTTAGCGTATTTTGCAAACATATCGGGATGCCTTAACCGAAACTCATAAGCTATACCAGCACCCATCACACCAACACAGTTAACAGTATTGACAATAGTTTGAGACTTTGTCGTGAAGATATTTCCTCTTCTTTCTATGAGCATAGTACTCTCCTGTTTGGTAAAAAAAAATACTCTGGCTCAACTATGATTTTTATCGAAGAGAGATCGTTCCGGCGCATTAGAGCATCTCTTTTCATCTCGTCTTTACAGTAGATACACACCAGATCCTCTATGCAGACACTTTTTGGCACTAACACTTCAGCCATCATGGTCTGTTTTACTATTTCCGGCTCATTATTCCAACTAGAACTTACTAAAAGATCTACATTGATCTTTTCCAAATCATCAATGTTGTTGTAAAACTTAGCTGTTGAAGCAGCAGCATTTTTATCTGTAAAGAGAACATCACTCTTTAATAAAAGTTTTTTATCAAAGCCAAGTATTATAATATCTTGTTCTCTATTTTTATACATCATAGCATTTCTTGGGTTAAAATAAAATGGCACATACTCATGTATAGATTTTCCATACACGCTCTCTTGCTTTTTTCGCCTACTATTGACATCAAGATTACTAATATCAACACACTTATAAGGATTGTCATGAGCTAGTAGACCATGTCTCATTATGGAGTCTAGATTGTTTATGTGTGTCATGTGATCTAGTGAGCTGATGCTGCTGTAGTTAAATTTCATTTTTTTCCTTATTGTCTAAAGTATTTATGATTGAAGTATAGATAATTTACTAGACAATAAATGTCTAATAATCTATTTTTAATCGTTTGCGTGAATAGATTTTTTTTGAAGGCACAACTCTTGCTATAGGGTTAAAGCCCCATACAACTCTACTTTTAGCTCTTGGTAGTTTTGTGCGTAGTATGATTTTACTCATGAGTAAACTCCTATATTTTTGGTAAATTATATAGAAGTATTTAGATAAAAATTGTCTAGTTGTGGTTATTTACAGTTTGAGAGAGTTTTTCAAGATAGTGATTTTTTAGCTCTTGAGGTTCTAGTATGATCAGGTCTGGTAGCCATTTTTGGATAAGTGGTAGTATCTCTAACTCTTGGGTGTAGGTTATTTCAAAGACGATACCACCATCTTCACACTCTTTCTGAAAAGTTTGAGACAATAGAAATTTTTTCATATCATCTTTGAAATACTTAGCGATCTTTGGTGTCGCCTTGAGAGTAGCAGTCTTTTTCTCCTTATCATATAGTGTCATGGAGTTTTGAATACTATGCTCTAAAAAGTGATGATGTTTTTCTACACTTGATGGCTGAAAGTGCCCAGATTTTAGGCTAAAATCAACCCTCTCTATAAAACTTATACGACCAAAGCGTAGGTGATTGTCACTATCTACAAAGGCTACATACCAGTTGTTATCCATAAAAACAAGTTTGAGGCATTTTAAATTATCATAAACTGTATCGTCATAGTAAAACTTTATCTTTGCATAATCTCTTGCTTCTATGATGTTTTTGAGCCGTTTAAAATGTTGTTTTGATTCTAAGTCGCTTATATCTTCAAAAGGAGTGTTTTTAAACATATATAGCTCTTTGGATTTTTTGGCATATTTTTCTAAATCGTTGAAGATACTCTTATCGCCTTCATGGGCTAGTTGAAGAAGCCAACCTATCTCTTCAGAGTTATTAAACGCTTCTATAAAAATATCTATAGGTGTTATGAGTTTGTATGCAAGTTTTTTACCATCTTTAAACTCTTCTATGGAGTCAAAAGCATCGCAAGTTTCTTTTAAAATTCTACCAAGTTGTTTTTTACCAACAGAGAGTTCATCAAGCATATCTTCATCGTAAGCATCTAAAACCCCTCTTTTTTGAAACTCCTCTAAAATGTATTTATATTTTTGTATTGTTGTTGAATCTGCCATCACTATCCTTTAATATTTTTCTCAAGATATTGTAACATTACTTCTTTGTTTTTTGCTACTGCAAAAAAACCTGCACTATGTACAAACTCCATTGTGCTGTCTTGCTTTAGTGGCTTAGAGTTTAGCTCAAAGCTTCCCAATCTTTTAGGTGCTATTTTTACTTTATAGTTATCATCGTCCACATCTTGCCAAACAACTGCTTTGACATTTGGCGTTAGTTCACCATTTATGTAGCTACTCCAATGGGGTGTAAAGCTCTCTAGTTCTATAATTTTTGGGTTATTTTCAAAGTAATAAGATGAAGCAACTATATCTTTTGCTTTTTCTAGCTCATCTTGTGCATCTTTAAGTGAACAAAAAACAGTCATAGCAAAGTCAACAGCCCTGCTAAATGCCACATCTTGAACTACTTCATCATAGATACTTTTTGAGTTAAAACATTGTATGAGAGCTGGGTATTCAAACGCTTTTGCCTTTATCTCACCCACATCATGGGCATCTATCATCCTAATGAGTTTCGAGATTCTAGGGTAGCTCTTTTCAAGATCAACATACTCCCAAATAAGCCCAGCACTACTTTTGCCACCTCTGTTTTGGTGATGGTCAAAGAACTTCACTCCATCAAACTTTTTACCTATATCTATAACCATATCATACTTCTTAAAGTCTGTTGTGTTGTGATCTACTCTTTTTATGATGATGTTTTCATCTACAAAGATTTTTAAAAGTGCAACAGCACTCACTTCATCAGCATGAAAAATTTTGTTATGTGTAGCTACAACTCTCATAAATATCCTAATATTTGGTTTATGAGATTGTAGGGCTTTTTATGGTCGTATTTTGTCTATATTAAAATGTATTCTTCAAATGTTTTAAGATGCTGTTTTAATCTTTTTATATCTTCTAGTGCATAATTTTTTCTATCATTACTCTGATGAGCTATTGCATTTCTTATATTTGATACACTATTTTTAAAATCAGGATTATCAGGTTTTGTATAAAAATATTGTCCATATTTATCATTACCAAGTTTTCTTTTTGCCTCTTCTCTTGAGTTATAATCTTCAACATCATAACTTTTAAGCTCACATGACTTAGAGATGATAGCTTCATACAGAGCAAGATACGATAGACCATAATTTTTATTTTTAAAAAACCATTTTGCTAAACTGTACTGAAATTGTGATTTTATATCTTTGTCTAACTCCTCTACTAATTTTATGATTTCAGGAGCTAACAATTGTACAATTTTGTTAGATGAATTAGAAATAGTTTTGATTTTTTTACTTGCATTTTTGATGAATATCTCTAATGCAGATAAGTTTACCATTTTTAGTGAGTTGTTTAATTGAATAAATGCATTTTTTACATCTTCTTCTATATCCTCAGACTTTAAAAGAGTTACTAATGGGTCAAAATCCGAATATTTTTTTATCGCATCTATAGCTTTAATCCACTCTTGGATATCTAAAAGTATTTTAATATCTACAATAGGGGTTATACCATTATTTTCATTATTGTACTCAAACATTCCATATAAAACTTTTGTTATTTTAAATTTTTTGTCTGATATAGATGATGCAAACTGTGTCATTACAAATGACATCAAAGACAAAGAACGAAAAGAGTGTGTAATATCTAAATAAATTTCATCTCCATCTTGAATATGGTTAGCTATCTCTAAAAAATTTTCAAAATTAGACCAGAGTTGCTCATCGTTTATGCCATAATCTATCAAGAAAGTTTTAGAATCATTTTTAAGTAATATCTCAAGCGGTTCTAAGTCACTAGCTGTAACTTGACCACTGTCTTGTTGCTCATAAAGTTTTTCATGGTATTTTTTATCACTTCCTCCAAAAGTTATATAAGCCTCATCCCAAATAGACTTTTTGGTTCCAATGAAAAAAAATTTATCAAAGTTATAGTGTTGATTCAGAGCATCTGCTATAAATGAAGTTTCATATACTTCTTTTTCACACTTATATTTTGCTTTTTTGTATCCACCATCTTGTTTTCTGCCCACCCCAATTGAGCTTATCAAAATTTTTGCCATATTTTCTCCCTAAACTATTTTTTACTAACACCTAACTCTCAAAAGGATTAGAAACTTTCATGTCAAGCTCGTACCCTAGATGGTTTAAGATGTCATTGAGAGTGACTATTGAGATTTGTGCTACATTTCCATTTTCAAGTTTTGAGAGAGTGGCTCTGCTGATGTTGCTTAGTTTTGCTAAACTCTCTTGGGTGAGTCCTCTGTTTTTTCTTAGTGTTTTTATCTCTCTACCAAGCTCTAGTAAGTTCATCGCCTAGCTCCTTTATGCTCTCATCTTTTAATGATTGAGTAAAACTAGCAATCATTCTACTACCAATCTTTTTAAACTCTGAATTATCTTCTATGTAAATTTTGATATCCTCTATAGAACTCTTAAGTGCCTCTATGCAAATTTCATACACATCTTTAGCCTCTTTTTTGCTCAAAAGACAGCTTTTTATACCAAATTCTACTAATCCATCCTTGGCATACCACATCTTTTTACCATGAAGTGTGAGAGCTGGTCTATCTTTAAATATGTAGCTTGTAGTATTTACTACATCATAACAAGGGCTTAGGTATATATTTGAGAAATCATCATCAAACAACAAGGCAAAGTTTTTAAGGTGTGCATCTCCATTTTTTAGCAGATAACTCATAACTACCATCTTAAAGAACTCTTTTAGTGAGCTTTTTTTGTTGGTACAAAAACGGTAAATCGTTTTTGCAACTTGCTCATAACTGCCACTATATTTGTTGTTGGTATTTTTACCCATTAAAGATAACACCTCTTCAAAGCCAAGTGTTTTGCTATTTTTGAAGATAAAATTTTCCACAAGTAAAAATTTTTTGTTGTACGAGAGTTGGATGTTTGGTATCTCTATACCCGCTTTTTGACAAGCTTTTAGACAAAAGTACTCATTTTCAGCCAGATGAGAAAACTCTGCTCCCCAAGTTTTAACTATATACTCTTTTGTATGAAGCCTCTGCTTATCTAGCAATAGTGCTACACTTTTTGGCTGAACTCCACTTATGGCATTTTTATTTAAAAAAGTATCTACTAAGTGTTTAAAAGTATCTTCGCTATCATTTTGTAAAATATT
>JAMOMX010000391.1 GCA_027066935.1 Sulfurimonas sp.
CTATACTTCTTACTAAAGCTTTGCTTGTCAGCAAGAAAAATTCTATACCTCTTACTAATGTTTTACTTATTTAGCAAGGTTTTTTTCTTTATTAACTACTTTAGTAGTTTGTATCCAACACCACGAACTGATTCTATTAAAGTTTTATCACCTAATTTATTTCTAATTCGACCAACCATAACATCTATACTTTTGTTTGATGAATCTTCATTTATAGCATTTACATTGTGGATTAAGTCTTCACGAGAAACCACTAGCCCTTGTTTTTGTATCATATATGAAAGTATTCCAAACTCTGCATTTGTAAGCTCTATATTACGATTTTTATAGGTGATGCTCATAGCTGATTTGTCACATTTAAAATCACTTTTTGACTCTTCTTTTGCTTCAACTTTTGCAGCATAACGGCGAAGAACTGATTGTATTCGGGCTTCAAGCTCACGAGGGTCATATGGTTTTGGCATATAATCATCAGCACCAAGTTCAAGAGCTTTTACTTTGTCTGTTACATCACTTCTAGCTGAGGAGATAATAATAGGAATATCTTGACGCTCACGAATCGCTTCGCACACCTCTAGACCATCCATTCCAGGAAGAGTTAAATCTAAAATAACCAAATCAAAAGGCTCTAATTTTAATATACTCACTGCTTTAAAAGGGTCATCTTCAGTGATAACCTCAAACTCAAACTGTTCAAGAAACTCTGTTAAAATTTCTGCTAATTCTAAGTCGTCTTCAATCATTAATATTTTTATCATAAACGTATTCTATCAAATACTACCTAATGTATAGTTAAGGGCATCGTCAAGAGTAAATTTTCTAATCTAAAACTTACTCTCTATTAAGAGCATTTTAAAAAAACTTAATTTCGCATGCACCTGTAAGTTTTCAAAATGCTCTTAATAGAGAGTAAGTTAAAAATAAAAAATTTATATTGCAGGTATCTCTGGTGGCTTGAGAGATTCATTTTCAACTTTTGGAGTTGGAGATATCTCATTAGCAGTTTGAGTTGTGTTGTTATTATTGCACCCTGTAAATATAACTAATATTATTATCATTAAAAAACTTAATTTCATCATCTACCCTTTTATTGTATGTTTTTGCTCATAATATTTGAGCCTTTAAGATATGCACTATATGTGGTTTCATTTAAATCAAAAATCAGACCACGCCCAGTGTTACCCCAGTTTGAATTCTCAATACTAATGTTATCTATTGGAACAATATTTAATCCATCTATTTGATAGATATTAAAATTTTCACTACTTGAACTGTTTACCTGTGGATAATCTATATATGGAATCCCAAACATCATATCACTAGAGCGATATGTAAATGCTTTGTGGTTATACTCTGCTTCTGAGTAGCTATATAAATCTCCAACTTGAATTTTATCTGCTAATATTGGATTTGAAAAATCACTTATATCAAAAAGCTGAAACTGTAACTCTAATCTAGAACCATTTTCATCAGCATTCCGACCAATGCTAAGTAAGCGATTTTCATCCACTACATGTAGATATGTTGAAAAACCAGGGATTGAAAGTTCTCCTACAGTTTTAGGATTTTTGGGATCACTTAAATCTAGAGTATATAAAGGATCTGTTTGTTTAAATGTTACTACAAATCCACGATCTCCCATAAAGCGAACTGCATAAATTCTTTCACCCTCATGTCCTAAACCTGTAAGATTACCCTCTACATTCAATTTAGAATCTTCAACTTTTAAAACATACACAGAGTTTGATGTAAGACCATCTCCCCACCAACCCCAGCCAGAAGTTGTCGCTACACGCAAATAACCATCTTTTTCACTCATACTAAATTGATTTAACATTTTACCCTCTACAGAACCTCTTGCTATATAAGACAACTCTGAATTTAGTGCAAATTTATAAATCATTTGTTGCTCTTTATAGCGAGAGCTATCAAAATATAGTGGATACTCATTAGATACTAAATAAAATGAGTCTTGTGAAGCATAATATTGATGTACATTTCCTATAAATGATGTAGTTTTATTATATCTAGCAGAGTCAATTGTAAAGGCACTTAAGCTTGTAATGTCTGCTCTTTGGTTTAGTTTAACAGGAGCATAGAATCTGTCATGTGTTATTAACTCGTTTGGATTATTGTTATCTTGTTTAATCATAGGTATTATATTTTTACTTATAACTATTGGGTTTTCATAATCATATTTCCATGCACCAAATTCGTCATAATTATAAGAGTAACATCTATTATCGTTCCACTTATCATAATCTCTTCCATAAGTACAATTTTGTAAACCTTGCTCATTTTCATCAATCATTCCATCATCTAAATAGTCCATATCACATGTAGCATAAGCTTCATTTTCATCTAGTGTGCTACAAATTGTTTGCACATACTCTTTTGGATATTCATATTCATATTTAGGGGTAAATTGTGAAATTAGATATAGCTCTCCATCTACAACTCTACTATCTTTATAATATCCATCAATGTTGTATGTTGATAAAAGGTTAATATTATTTATATCACTAACATCAAAAATATCTAATGATATTGATTCGCTTTGAACCATTGGTTTTGAATCAAAGTCATTCTCTATAAATTGATATTCACTTAAATTTGTAGAGATAACACTTAATCTTGAATTTTGTAGATAGATAGAAACTATATATTTATCACTAAAATCTATATTTGTTATAGGGGTATATATTTGTTTTGAGATATTTTCAAATGATGTAATCATAATTTTTTTGCCAATATTATCAATGCTAAATATATTAACTCCATCATGCTTTAAAATATCTCCCTCATCAACACCCTCTTCTTGTAAGTTGGTAGAAGTTGCATTATCAACAGAACTTTTAGGAGCACTTCCATCATTTGATTCTGCAAGTACCATAAAATCATCCCTCATATAGCCATAATAATTATGCATTCTTAACATCTTATCTATATAACTTAACATATCATCTCTTGAGTTAAAGGTACTTAATTTTGAACTCTCTTGATTAATGTATATATCTTTTGATGTATCACTTTTAACCCATAGACCATCGTTAAGTTTTATAGCATCTATCGATGGAAAGTTTAAACTATCATCATTTACACTCCATTCTTGATCTTTACTATAGCTCCATACTAAGGCATCTGCAAAAAAATCATCAGAAACTATAATATCTTGAGGCATTGATATTAAGTTCCAGCCACTCTCTAACCTAATTTTGTTGTTTTTTGGAGTATCTAATGAATTTTCTTGTTCATAACTTAAGACCCAATCATTTTTAGAAAATACCCAAAGTGCTTGATAAGGCTCTATCTTATCTATAGATGCATAATTTTCATCTATCTTGTTGCTTAAATTTTCATCTGGAGAGTATCCAGCCCAGCTCTGAGTTAAAGCATCAAATGCCCAAACTATATCAATGTTTTCATTATTAAACTTCTCTTTAATATTTAAACTTGAATCTACTCCAACAAGCTGCCACCCTTTTTTTATCTCTAGTGTTGCATTTGCGTAGATAAGATTAAATATTAAAATCAATAAAACTGTAATTTTCATCTTTTTATCCCTTTTGTTTTGTAACTCATTATTTGAAAATTGTAACATTTTAGTGTGGAGTAAAAATGTAGAATAGATTTCTTTTATAACTTAAGTTTTAAATTTCAATATCAATTTTAAGTTTTCTTCCACCTGATATTTCAAAATTGTTATCTTCATAAAAGGATAATGTTTTATTAAATTGTGGTAACGGTGGAGTTGTAACCTCTAATCTTTTCCAATTTTTAGAAATAGCAAATTCTTTTGCTTTTTTTAATAATAATTTACCAATTTTTAAAGAACGATATTCTTCTTTAACATATAGTTCAGGTATAGTTCCATAAGAACCTTCTGCATATAAAGCATAACTTTCATACATTGAAATAAATCCTATGGAATTATTTTTATCCTTTGCAATAAAAACAAAATAGAGATTTTTTGATATTAAATCTTCTGCTCTTTTTTGTGTTTCTTCTTGATTGAAGTTAAAAGCTCTAATATCTATTTTATCCATAATTTCATAGAGTAACTCTCCTGTCATTATTGATAAATCAAATGAATCTTTTTTTATTGCTTTTATTATTTGAATATTCATTGATATTTTTTCCTTGCTAATTATGTTTGTTAGAAATATTCTTATTTTTACAAAATATCCAAAAAAAATGAGATATTTGAAAATTTGAGTTGAAAATCTAGGCTAAATTAGAGATGATTTGAACTAAGCTCACAGTCTGTCTATTTTGTAGTCTAAAAAAAGACTTTCGATAGGAATATGTAACTGTTTGTGTAAGTTTCGTATCATTTCAATAGTAAGTTTTCTTTTTTTATTTAAGATTTCAGAAACTCTTGATTTGCTTCCAACAATAGTAATTAAATCTTTTTGTTTTAATCCTTCTTGTTCCATTCTAAATTTTATCGCTTCGATAGGGTCTGGAGCTTCTATCTTATAGTGTTGTTCCTCATAGGCTTCAACTAAAATTGTTAGTACTTCTAACTCATCCATTTGAGATGTATTTGGTTTGGCTTCCATGAGTCTTTCTATTTGGCTCAATGTATTACTATAGTCTTTTTCTGTTTTAATAGGTTTGATATTCATCTTATAACTCCTCTATATTTATTTTGTCATATTGCTTATGTGTTCCAATAAACTTAATGAAGACAATCTTTGCATGATAGTTTATAGTAACTATCAGTCTATATTTATTTCCTGATATATTAAAGACAACTTTTGTATCTCCAATAATACTAGCACTTCGATACATTGCTTTAATCTCATTTGGACTATTCCAATCAAGTTTTAAAACTTCTTTATGCCAAGCTTCTAAAGCATTTTTACTATCACTATATTTTGATTGTTCGTAAAAATCTTTTAGTGTCTTTTTGGATATTATTCTCATGAAGGTATTATATCATAGTTCCCATTAGTAGAACTTTTATATTTAATGTATGCTAACGGTTGAGTTGAACTACAAATGTACCTTTTAGCTAGATACAGCCTGTATCTTAGGAATATAACTATTCTCATAGGAGTTTGAATTACCAGCGATAGGTACATTTGTTAGTTCTAATGTTTTATTAGGATACACACTGGCTAAGTCTTCAATTATTTTTTTTGCTAAATAATATGCAAGAGTAGGTGGTACAGCATTGCCAACCATTTTATAACCAGCAGTTACATTTTTATAATAAAACTTATGACTATCTGGAAATGTTTGTATTCTAGCACACTCCCTAACACTAAGTCTTCTATATAAATGTTCACTATGTGGAACAAACATTCTTTTATTTTGCTCTACAAATTGCATCTTAGGTGCTTGTGGATGTAATGGTGCATGTCTGCCACCTGCTTGTATTGTAAATGATGGCTCATCCCAACCTCTAACTCTATTTCTTGACATAAACATAGATGAAAAACCACCAGTCATAAATTCATGATTTTCTATTTTACATTTATCACCATTTGTATAGTTTTTTTCTTTTGCTGGGAGTACATTATCTTTTAAATCAGAAATAACATCTTTTAAAAATTGTTTTTTTTCAAACTCTTTTGGAAATTTAAAAGTGATATTTAAGTCATTTCTAAATCCAATAAAAAATATCCTTTTTCTATCCTGAGGCACTTTATAATCATGAGCATTCATGAGTTTAAACGATAAGGTATATCCACTATCAATAAAGTGATTTTTTATATTTTCCAGTGCGTCTTCGTGTCTTGGGGCTAACATACCTGAAACATTTTCAGCTAAAAAGAATAGAGGTTTTTTATCTCTTAAAACTCTTATAAATTCAAAAAACAGTTGTCCTCTCTCATCCTTTATTCCTCTTGATTTTCCTGCTTCACTCCAGCTTTGACATGGAGGACCACCAATAAGTCCTAAAGTTTCAGGGATTTCATCTGATGGAATTTTTGAAATACTTCTTCTATCTAAAATGGTATTAGGGAAGTTTTTTTCAAATGTTTCCCAAATTTCTTTATCATATTCATTTGCCCAAATAGTTTTGAAACCTGCTTTTTCAAAGCCTAAATCTAATCCTCCAGCACCTGAAAATAAAGATATTATATTCATGCTATTTAATCTCAAATATTAATAATTTTATTTTTAATATTTTAGCAGCATTATTAGGATTTGAAATTTCTTCATCAGTTATAGTGATTGATTTATTACTTTCAATATTATCTCTATCTTCTTTTGGAAAAGTATTATATTTTTCGAGTGGTATGATAGCTATAAGACTAAATACTTCATCAGTCTGTTTATACAAGTCATCAAAAACTTTAGAAGGGTGTTTTATAACCCACATCCCACGAATCCTCAAATATGTAATTTTTAAAGAATCTATATTTTTTACTTTTCCTAATTCTTTGCAATCTATATCAATTTGTAAAGTATTTGTTGTTTTTAAAGTATCTTTAATTTCGTTAACTACATCTTGATAAATATCTTCATTTGCTGCATAACATGTACCATATACAAACCATAATGATTTTAGATTTTTAGATTTCTTAGGAATATGTCCCATTGTGTATAAAATATCTTTTTTAATCCATGCTTTTGCTTCACAGTTTCTACATTCATCTGAAATATTTTGGCTTGAATATAATATTGCTTTAGGATGAGAGCTATTTAATTGTAAGTCTCCTAAAGCCTCCGTTTTTTTTATTTCTATTGCATCACCATTTTTTAAAATTAAATCAGGTATTCTAGTTTTAGAACCTTCATATGAAAAATAATTTCGAAACTTTTGTTTCTTTTTCTTTTTATCAGACTCAAGTAATGTATTTGAAAAAGCTTCTTTAATATAGGTTTCTAATCCCTCTCCCATATTATTAGCTCTATTATTTTCATTGGTTACTTTAGTAATATTTATTTGATAGTTATTTACTATATTTATAAATGCTTGTAAAATATTTGACATAAAAATATTCCTCAAATTATTTTTGCATAATTTTATCTAAAATGACTTATTATTAAAGTTAATGTGAAATATACAATAATGTTTTTTAAATTTTAAAAAATATAGCAAAATGCAATATAATTTATATATTTTAAATGTATTCTAACGACTGGCTACAAAGTTTTGTTATCAATCATTTTATTTTTGTAATATAACTAGTATCTGAAATTGGCATATTACCTTTTCCTCCCACAATAAGCAATGCATTATCTTTAGTAGCTATGATATTTCTAATATTTATTCGTTTAATTTCAGTTTTAATTTCAGATTTTTTAAAAATATTGGTATCATATATTGTAATATATTTGCCCAAAATATAAATTGTATTTTTATTAATTATTAGACTTCTTGCAAAACTCTAAAACAAG